>NZ_JAMYRK010000030.1:0-71575 GCF_040321335.1 Mesorhizobium sp. M0437 | reverse complement strand
GGAGGCCCCCCCCGACTGGCCTCCGCGCCGTAATTTTCAGTTTTACCGCGGGGGCCCCGGGGGCCCGCAACGCCGCCCATGGGGGGGGCGCCGGTAAGGACCGGCCCCACCTTTTTGTCCGAGCATCGGATTGCCAAAACCGCTTTGGACTTGGGTCAGCTGGAAATAACCGGAGACGATCATGTCGCGCATCGGAATCCACTCATTCGTCTGGTCGGCGAGCTCGGCGCAGGGCGACCTCGAGCGGACGCTGGCCAACACCAGGGAAGCCGGCTTCGACCTGATCGAATTCTCCTATCTCGACCCCGCCAATGTCGACATTGACGGCCTGGCCAAGCGGATCGCCGATCTCGGCCTCGGCGTTGCGATCAGCATTGGACTGCCGGCCGACGGCGATATTTCGAGCGCCGACAAAACGATTGCCGCGCACGGCGTCGAAATCCTGGAACGCACGATCGCGCTGACCCGCGATCTCGGCGGCCAGAAGGTTGCCGGCATCCTCAGCACCAGCCACGGCTTGCAGAGCGAGGCGCCGACGCGTGACCAGTGGAACCGCAGCGCCGGCACGCTGGCCGAGGTGGCGGACACGGCAAAATCAGCCGGCGTCACCCTCAACCTCGAAATCGTCAACCGCTTCGAAAGCAATCTGCTCAACACCGCCGCGCAAGGCATGGCCTTCATCGCGGACAGCGGCTCCGACAATATCTTCCTGCATCTCGACAGCTTCCACATGAACATCGAGGAGGCCGATGTCGGCTTGGCCATTCGCAATGCGGTCGGGAAGATCGGCTATGTCCATATCGGCGAGAGCCATCGCGGTTTCCTCGGCACCGGCAATATCGATTTTGCCGCGATATTCGATGCGCTGACCGCCATCGGTTACAGCGACGACCTCAGCTTCGAATCCTTCTCCTCGGAAATCGTCGACGCGAACCTGTCGCGGAAAACCGCGATCTGGCGCAATCTGTGGACCGACAACATCGAGCTGGCCAAACATGCGCGCCGCTTCATTGCGCTCGGACTGGAGACGGCACGGCGCAAGGCCGAGCTTGTTTCCGCAACGCACCGGCCCTGAGCCCTCGCAGTTCCGAAGTCGATCTGGTTAGGCCAGAGGCGCTATATTAGCCGGCAAAACGCGGCCCAAGTTCCTCGATGCGGCGAATCATCGCCTGGAAATCCTCCAAAATGCGCTGGTGCAGGTGAACCGCCAGTTCCGGGTATTCCTCGAGGATGCGGCGGAACATCTTGCGGCTGAGCCGCAGCACTTCCGAATCGATTTCGGCGGAGGCGCTGGTCAGCCGGTTGGTGTCGGCGATCAGCGCCAGTTCGCTGAGCATGGTGCCGGGGCCGACGGTGCCGATCGGGATGCGCTCGCCGTCGTGCTCGCGGTAGAGGACGATGCGGCCGCTGACCACGATGTAGGCCGAATCAGCCTCGTCGTCCTCGCGGTAAAGCTTGTGGTCGGCTTTCAACATGGTGGTTTCGGCGCCGAAGGCGAGCAGACGCAGCTGTTCCTGCGTAAAGCCCTCGAAGAGCCTCACGGTGGACAGGATGCGGATGTCGTCATCCAGCGCCATCTAGCTATGTCCCCGAACCGTCAGTCCGACTCCTCCCCTACGAGGCCGATCCAAAACCACCTCCAGCCTCAGGACCGTACCCGAAAAGCGCCCCGCCCGGATCGCTTATTTGAATAATGAAATGTTTAAGGAACCAGCTTGTAGCCGCCGCTTTCTGTCACGAGAATTTCCGCGTTGGAAGGATCGCGCTCGATCTTCTGGCGCAGCCGGTAGACGTGAGTTTCGAGCGTATGCGTGGTGACGCCGGAATTGTAGCCCCAGACTTCCTCCAGCAGCACGTCGCGGGTCACCACCTTCTGGTCGGCACGGTAGAGATATTTGATGATCGAGGCTTCCTTTTCGGTCAATCGCACCTTGGCGCCGCGCGGGTCGATCAGAAGCTTCTGGCTGGGCTTGAACGTGTAGGGGCCGACCGAGAAAGTGGCGTCCTCGCTCTGTTCGTGCTGGCGCAACTGCGCGCGGATGCGGGCCAGCAGCACGGCAAAACGGAACGGCTTCGTCACATAGTCGTTGGCGCCGGCCTCGAGGCCAAGGATGGTGTCGGAATCGGTATCATGGCCGGTCAGCATGATGATCGGCGCCTTGTAGCCGCCCTTGCGCAATATCTTTACCGCCTCGCGGCCATCCATGTCGGGCAGGCCGACATCCATGATGAGCAGGTCGATGAGCCCGCCACGCGCCGTGGCGACGCCTTTGGCGGCGGTCGCTTCCTGCAGGACATCGAATTCCTCATAAAGCGACAATTGCTCGACAAGGGTGCCGCGCAGGTCGTCATCGTCGTCGACGATCAGAATGGTGCGTGAAGTCATGGATCAATCCGTTGTTTTGAAAAGAGATTTCAGTTGACCGCTGCCTGTTTATGCGGAAGCTGACCGGCACAACAGCCGTTCACAGTGATTTGTTCCGTGGCACGATCATACAAGAAAAAACACGATCGCAATGCAGTCGGTGCAATTTTGCCGAAAGGGCTCACCGTGCTCACCGTGCGCGCGCGCCCCGGCCAACCCAGCCAGGGCTTTCTGCAGGCCGGCAAACTGGTGTTTCCATGTGCGCTGGGGCATGGCGGCATCTCGGCCGGCAAGCGCGAGGGCGACGGCGCCACGCCGCTTGCCTCGATGCGGATATTGTCGGGATATTTTCGCGGCGACCGTTTTGCCGGCGGCCGCCGGACGCGGCTGGCGATGACGCCGATCGGCCGCGACCTCGGCTGGTGCGAAGTGCCTGGGGACCGCAACTACAACCGCCCGGTCAAAATCCCCTATGGCGCCAGCCATGAGCGGATGCTGCGCACCGACGATCTCTATGACGCCTGCCTGGTGCTGGACTGGAACATTGTGCCGCGCCGGCGCGGGCGCGGCAGCGCCATCTTCTTCCACCTGGCGCGCCCCGGCTTCACGCCGACGCAAGGCTGCGTCGCGGTAACCGCCCGCACCATGGCGCGGCTGCTGCCGCTGCTGTCAGAGCGGACGGTGGTAAGGGTGGTGAGGTGAGGGAATAGGGGAATAGGGGAGTAGGGCAGTAAGAGTAGAGACAGGGGCGGGCGCGCCGCTTAGCTTTCCTACTCCCCTACTCCCCTACTCCTTTGCCACCCGATGTCGAGAAGGCCGAGCCGGCCGAGTTCGCGGTCCATGGCGCGTGCGATGTCCTTGCGTTCGCCGCCGATGTCGCGAAGCTGGCGATCGGAGAGATCCTCGACATTTTGGTAGGGAAGATTGACCGCGATTTTTGCGTGCCGAAGCCAGTCAAGCACGGCGCGCAGCCAGGCCGGGCGGAGGGTTACCGAGCGCAAGGCGATGTCAGACATGGTGCAATCCGCTTCTCCGGACATCAAATCCGGTTTGATGTTTCTTCGATGCTCAGATCATGGCGGATTGAAATTCAAACGGGAAACGAGTAGTTTTTTCTGCATCTTCAAGTTCTGTTTGATGATTGGAATGCTCGACCGAACCCTCGACCGAACCCTCCTCGTCTGGCACTGATGGCGCGCCTGCTGCCTGGAACCCGTGCGCTGCGGACGCTGGAGGCAGCGGCGCGGCACCTCAATTTCACCCGCGCCGCCGACGAGCTCGGCCTGACGCCGGCAGCGGTCAGCCATCAGATCAAGGAAATCGAGGATCAGCTCGGCATCGTGCTGTTCACACGCACCAGCCGCACGATCCGGCTGACCGAGGCGGGCGCGGTGCTGTTCGAAGCTTCGACCGATGCGCTCGACCTGCTTGGCCGGGCCGTCTCACGGGCGCAGAAGACGGCGCGCGGATCGGCGCTGCTGAAGGTCACCCTCGATGCGCAATTCGCGACGAAGTGGCTGATGCGGCGCGTCGACGATTTTCGCAAGCAGCATCCGGCAATCGAGCTGCGTTTCGACATCAGTTACGAGGTGCGCGACTTCGATCGCGACGACGTCGATCTCGGCATCCGTTTCGGCACCGGCAAATATCCGGGGCTTCGCTCGCACCGGCTGTTCGAAAACGTCATCATCCCCGTCTGCAGCCCGGCCTTGCTGCGGTCAGGGCCGCCGCTCAAGGAGCCGCGCGACCTGTTCCATCATACGCTGGCCCATATCGAGTGGTCACGCCAGGGCGTCACCTGGCCGAATTGGAGCATGTGGATGGCGGCGGCGGGCGTCGACGATTTCGACGACAGCCGGACCATCGTGTTCGGCAATTCGACGGATGCCGTCCAGGCCGCGCTCGACGGCAACGCGGTCGCGCTCGCCGATTTCGCCATGGTGGCAAACGACCTTTCGGAAGGTAGGCTGATCCGGCCGTTCGAACTCGGCATCAAGGTCGCGCCCGAATTCGCCTATTTCCTGGTCTATCCGGAGACCGCGGCGAATGATCCGCGCATCGTCGCCTTTCGCGATTGGCTTCTCGAGGAAATCGCCAGGACCCCGAGCTGACGGTCAGCCCGCCGCCGCGCCGAACCAGCCGATCACCGCGCCGATGAGAAGCAGCACGCCGAGCCAGTGACCAACATCGATGAGCGTCAGATCCCAGCCGAAACCTTCGTAACGATGGTTGACCGAAAGCGTGGTGGCGACGAACCCCAGCCAGAGAACGAAGCCGAAGATCACCCCGGCAAGCAGGCTCGGCTCGCCGCCGGTTACGGCGCCGATGATCAGCGACATGACCAGCGCCATGACGAGCTCCGCGATGAAGGAGACGACGAAGGGCAGCATCGATTTGCTCATCGTCGCCGGATCAAGCTTGGCGGCCTTCAGCCACGGCTTGCTCAAGCCCATGTACCAGGCCGCGCCGAACAACCACGCCACGACGGCGGCGACGATTACCGCCAGCCAATTGATTGCTGAAAAATCCATGGTTCCCTCCGGTCGATTGCGCGATGGAACGCCTGTTCGGCGATGCCGTCAAGCAAGGCGCCAGACGGTGGTGCGCTTGACCTCGGCGGCCTCCAGCGCCCGGGTCACCGCCACTTCGTAGACGGCAAGCGGCTCCAGCCCGGTCTTCGGCAGATAGGAGCGGCCGGGATCGCCGACGAGAATGTCGGCACCGCGCGCCTTCAGCGCGACGAACCACGGCATCAGCCTGTCGGCGAAAGTTTTGTCGTAGAAGACGTCGCCGGCCAGCACCACGTCCCAGCCGGCATCGCTGCCGATGCAGTCACCGATGAGGAATTTTATCTCGGTCCCATTTGCCTCGGCATTGAGGCGGATCGCGGTCGCGCAGAATGGGTCGATATCGGCGGCGATCACCTCGGCAGCTCCGGCCTTCACCGCGGCAATGGCGACAAGGCCGGAGCCGGAGGCGAAGTCCAGCACGCGCTTGCCGCGCACCGCCGCCGGATTGTCGAGGATGTAGCGGGCAAGGCCTTGGCCGCCGGCCCAGGCAAAAGCCCAGAAGGGTGGCGGCAGGCCGATTTCGGTCAGCTCGTCCTCGGTCCGCTGCCACAGTTCGTGCGCCTCGTCGGCCAGGTGCAGGCGGATCTCCGGCACATGCGGCGGCGCCATCAGCGCCGTGTTGTCGAGGATGAATTTCCTGGCGCTGTCCGGCGTCAGCGCCGTCATGGCGCCGGCGTCAGGCCGCCCATGCGGCAAACCTCTTGCCATTCGGCCGGCGTCACCGGCTGCACAGACAGCCGCCCGAGCCGCACCAGCGCCATGTCGGCCAGCTTTGGATTGGCCTTGGCCTGCTCCAGCGTCACCGGCTTCGGCATGGCCTTGAAGGCGCGGATGTCGACGCACTCCCAGCGGGGATCGTCGGTGGTGCTGTCCTGATGGGCCAGAGCGCAGACTTCGGCGATGCCGACGATGTCCAGCCCGTCATTGGAATGGTAGAAGAAGCCGAGATCGCCGATCTGCATCGCCTTCATGTTGTTGCGCGCCGCATAATTGCGCACGCCGTCCCACTGCGTGCCGGCCTTGCCCTTGGCCTTGAGGTCCTCGAAGGAGAAGACCGAAGGTTCGGATTTGAACAGCCAGTAGTTCATCTCAGTTGTCCCGTTGCCGTTGTCGGTTTGTCGCTATCCAGCGTTGGCGCTGCCCCTCACCCTTACCCGCTCCCCGTAAGGACGGGGAGAGGGGTCGCCAGCGCTGGAGCTTCTCCCTTCTCCCCGTTCTTCACGGGGAGAAGGTGCCGGCAGGCGGATGAGGGGCAGGGCGAACGAACGATCATTCACTCACAGGTTTGTTGAAGCTCCAGTTCCATTGCCGGATTTCGACGCTTTCGAACAGCCCCGCCTTGGTATAGGGATCCGCCGCCGACAGCGCTTTTGCCGCCGCCAGATCGGGCGCCTCGACAACGACGAGGCTGCCGTCCGGCTTGCCGTCGGCGTCGAGGAAAGGGCCGGCGAAACCCAGTTTCTTGTCGCCGTTCAGCCCTTCCAGAAAGGCAATGTGCTCGGGCCGCGTGTCGAGCCGCACCTGCAGGCTTCCTGGCTTGTCCTTGCAAATCAACGCAAACAGCATCTTTCCATCTCCGCAATCGTTCGCGATTACATGTCGGTTTCGGTCTTGAGTGGCCTTGTCATCAACGCCGACACAGCCTGGTCTATAGTTATGGTGCCGTCCAGTATGGCGGCGACGGCGGCGATGATCGGCGCGTCGATCTGGCGCTCGCCGGCGATGCGGGCGGCGATTGCCGCCGTCGGCACGCCTTCGGCCAAAGGCAAGCCGACAAGCGGCTTGCCTTGCCCCAGCGCCAGCCCATAGGCGAAATTGCGCGACTGCGCGGACGAGCAGGTGAGCAGCAGGTCGCCGAGGCCGGAAAGCCCCATCAACGTCTCCGGCCTGGCGCCAAAGGCGGCGCCGATGCGGCGCAATTCGACGAAGCCGCGCGTCACCATCGCCGCCTGGGCGCTGGCACCGAGCCCGGCGCCGGTGACGGCACCCGCGGCAATTGCAAAGACGTTCTTCAGCGCGCCGCCGATCTCGACGCCGATCAGGTCGTCGCTCGAATAACAGCGCAGATTTTCCGCCGAAAAGCGGGCGGCAAGGTCGGTGGCCAGAGCCTCGTCGCGGGCGGCGACCACGACGGCCGTCGGCAGGCCCCTGGCGACGTCGGTGGCAAAGCTTGGGCCGGACAAAGCGGCGACCGGATTTGCCGGCAGTATTTCCTCGGTGATGGACGACAGCAGCGCGCCGGTGTCGCGCTCGATGCCCTTGGCGCAGAGGACCAGCGGGACGCCTTTCGGCATATGGCTGGACGCGGCCGTCAGCATAATCCGCAACGATTGCGCCGGCGCTACCGCCAGAACGCAGTCGGCACCGTCGAGCGCCGCCTCGATGTCGCTCGTCGCCACGATGCCGGGATCGAGCGCAATGCCCGGCAGATAGCGCGGATTTTCGCCACGGTCGACCGCCGCGACGGTCTCCGGGTCGCGCGCATAGAGGCGGACGAAATGACCGGCGCGCAGCGTGGCCAGCGCCAGCGCCGTGCCCCAGGCGCCGCCGCCGAGCACGGCGACGCGCCAGCCGCTTGGCGCCTTGTGCTCGCTGCCGGTCATGCCTTGGCCCCACGCCGGCCCGAGCCGACCATCGGGGCCGAGACGCTGTCCAGCGGCCAGCGCGAGCGCGGCACGAAATCGGCGGCGTTTTCACCTGATATGCCGGCGCGCAAGCGCTCGATGCCGGCCCAGGCGATCATCGCCGCATTGTCGGTGCAGAGGTTGAGCGGCGGCGCGACGAAGCTGAACCCGGCCTGCTCGCACAGGCCCTGCAATGTCGCCTTGATGGTCCGATTGGCGGCGACGCCGCCGGCGACAACCAATGCAGGCTCGGCCTTGTCCGGGAATTGCTGACGGAACCGGGTCAGCGCCCGCGCAACACGGTCGCCCAGCGCATCCGCGACCGCCGCCTGGAACGAGGCGCAGATATCGGCGACATCCTGGTCGCTCAGCGGGGCAATCGCGGTTGCCGCCTGGCGCACCGCGGTCTTGAGGCCGGAGAAGGAAAAATCGGGCTGCACGGAGCCCTTCATCGGGCGCGGAAAGGCGAAACGCGTCGCGTCACCGGTTGCCGCCGCCTTCTCGACATTCGGTCCGCCCGGATAGGGCAGGCCGAGCATCTTGGCCGTCTTGTCGAAGGCTTCGCCAAGCGCGTCGTCGATCGTCGTCGCCCAGCGCTGGTAGTCGCCGACGCCGCGCACGGCGACGATCTGGGTATGGCCGCCGGAGACCAGCAGCAAGAGGTAGGGAAAGTCGAGCCCGTCGGTCAGCCTGGCCGTCAGCGCGTGGCCTTCGAGATGGTTGATGGCGATCAGCGGTTTTTTTGCTGCCGCGGCGATTGCTTTGGCCGTCATCAGGCCGACGATCAGCCCGCCGACAAGACCGGGGCCGGCGGTGGCGGCAATCGCATCGATGTCGGCGAGCTCGACGCCGGAATCGGCCAGCGCTGCCTCGATGATGCCGTCGAGCGCCTCGACATGGGCGCGCGCGGCGATCTCCGGCACGACGCCGCCGAAAGCAGCATGCTCCTCGATCTGGCTGAGCACGATGTTCGACAGGATTTGCGGCGTGCTGCGACCGTCCAGCGCCACCACGCTGGCGGCGGTCTCGTCGCAACTCGTCTCGATGCCCAGAACGCGGATCAATTCGTCGCTGTCCTCGATGATTGTGCAACCGGCCTTTCCCCGATAGGAGAAAGCCCGAAAACCTGCCGGGGGTTATCACGGACGACGCGTCATGCAAACAACCTTGAGAATCGGAACACGCGGCAGCCCGCTGGCGCTGGCGCAGGCGCATGAAACGCAGGCGCGGCTGATGGCGGCGCACGGCATGCCGGCGGAAGCTTTCGAGGTGGTCGTCATCTCGACCACCGGCGACCGCATCCAGGACCGGCCGCTGTCGGAAGCCGGCGGCAAGGGCCTGTTCACCAAGGAGATCGAGGAGGCGCTGCTGGCGCGCCGCATCGACATCGCCGTGCATTCGTCGAAGGACATGCCGACGCTGTTGCCCGAGGGGCTCGAACTGTCCGCGTTCCTGCCGCGCGAGGACGCGCGCGATGCCTTCATCGGCAAGGCGGCGCGAACGATTGCCGGCCTGCCGCAAGGCGCCAGGGTCGGTTCGTCGTCGCTGCGGCGCCAGGCGCTGATCCGGCGGATGCGGCCGGACATCGAGGTGGTGATGTTTCGCGGCAATGTGCAGACGCGGCTGCGCAAGCTCGACGACGGCATCGCCGATGGCACAATCCTCGCCTATGCCGGGCTGAAGCGGCTCGGGCTCGAAGACGTCGTCACCGACCTGATGCCGCTCGAGGTCTTTCCGCCGGCGCCGGGGCAAGGCGCGATCTGCATCGAAAGCCGCATCGGAGACCGCGACGTGGAACAGATGCTGGCAGCGATCCACGACGGGCCGACCGGCGAGGCGCTGGCCTGCGAGCGCGCCTTCCTGGCGGCGCTCGACGGGTCCTGCCGCACGCCGATCGCCGGACATGCGACGATATCGGGCGGAACGGTTTCCTTTGCCGGGCTGATCATCTCGCCCGATGGCACGCAGTCGCATGAAGTCAGGCTGCAAGGGCCGGCGCAGGAGGCGGCGCGCATTGGCGCGGACGCCGCGGCGACCGTTCGGGCCAAGGCCGGCGAAACATTCTTCGATGGCTGGACCTGACATGCTCCGCGTCCTTGTGACGAGGCCCGAACCGGGCGCGTCGCGCACGGGGCGCCGGCTTGCGGATGCCGGCTTTCAGCCGATCCTGCTGCCATTGACCGGAACCGTGACGCTGCCGGTCGATGCCGGCGCGCTCGCTGACGCCGCGGCGGTCGCGGTCACCAGCGCCAATGCCGTTCGCCATGCGCCGGAAGAGGTCATCGCGGCGTTCGCCGGCTTGCCGTGCCACGCCGTCGGCAGGAAGACGGCGGAAGCCGCCCGCGCTGCCGGGTTTCTGTCGGTCAGCGAAGGCCCGGGCAATGCCGAGGCGCTGGCCGATGCGCTTGCTGGCGCTTACGCGGGGCAGACGATCGTCTATCTCTGCGGGCGGGTGCGATTTCCCGGCTTCGAGGAAGGGCTGTTGGCGTCGGGCGTTCAGGTCCGCGCCGTCGAGACCTACGACACCGTTGTCCTGGATTACTCCGACGAGGCCGTTCTTGCGCGCCTGTCCGCCCGGCCGGTCGAGGCGGTGCTGCTCTATTCGGCCAAGGCGGCAAAAGCGATGCAGGCCCTGGCTAGCCGGCCGGCGCTGCGTAGCCTTTTTCAGGACACGCGCTGTTTCGCGCTGTCGGGACGCATTGCCGCGGCCTTGGGCGATGTCGCTGGCGAAAGGATACGGATTGCGCTCGAGCCCAGCGAAGATGCCTTGCTGGGACTTTTGCAGGCGCCGCGCTGATGGCATTAGCGGCGGCTCTGTGCCGTGCTTGAAGGGCGGCGCCAAACGCAGGCGATTGCCCTCGGGCACATTTTGTTCTTGCTTTGTGCCGGCAGCTATGCTAGTAATTTGGTTATGGTGCCAATTGGCTCCAACGACCCGCCCGCCGAGGCGGGTTTTTTGTGTGCCGAGCATGGGCCTTGGCTTGAAACGCGGATTCGGCCCTGCGGCGTTTTGCCAAAACTGAACTCCAAGCCGTGGCGTCATCACGCCGCCCCTTTTCACCGCTTGGTGATGTGCTAGACCCTTTCAACCATCCCGAAGCGAATTTTGCGGAGCCCGAGCATGGTCAAGACGCCGAAGATGCGGCATTCCAAGAGCCGCCGTGAGCCGGTGACCATCGAGCTTGAGCCTGGCGCCGTCTCGCGAGTCGCCGACAAACAGGATGCCGTGACCTCGCAGACCGACGAGGCGCGGGCCGAGGAAGCGGCGAACGCCTCGCAGCCGGAGCCACCTGAAGAGCCGGTGCATGCGGACCAGACCGATCTCGAGCCATGGGAACATGCCGACGCAGCCGCGCCGGCCGGCACGCAAGAGCCGGCGGACGCCGGCGTCGATTCTGCCACGGAAGCGGAAACCCCTTATCCCGCCGGTTCGGATGCGCCGGCCGGGCGCTCCGCGGTTTCCGATTACAGTTTCGAAGATGCATCCAGCGGAACCGGGGCCAACGAACCGAGGATCCCAGGTTCCGGTGAGAAGACAGCTGAGACGAGGGACGACCATATGGCAGCGCAGTCGAAGCGAAGCGGCATCAACGGCATCGCCGCCGGTATTATCGGCGGCGTCATCGCCCTCGCCGCGGCCGGCGGGCTGCAATTTGCCGGCCTGCTCGGTGCGCCGGGGTCGGGCGGCGTGTCGCTCGACGCGGTCAATGGTGAGATCGTTTCGCTGAAACGCGAGGTCGCGGACCTCAGACAGGCCGGCGCCAACAATGACGCATCGGCCAAGGTGGACGGGCTGTCGTCGGCGCTGGATCAGGTCAGGGCGGACGTCGCGGCGTTGAAGTCGGCGGTCGAGCAAGGCGGTGCCGGCGACAATGCCGGCCTGGCAGCACTTGGCGACAAGGTAAGGGAGATCGAGACGGCGGTTGCGGCCCTCGGCAAAGCCGGCGGTACGGCGCCGGTCGATCTCGGCCCGCTCAACGACAGGCTGGCCGCGCTCGATGCGCTGGTGAAATCGGCCGGCGAGACGACAAAGGCGCAGGACAGCCGGCTTGCGGCCCTGGAACAGTCGGTTTCACAGATCTCGAGCAAGGTCGATGCACAGGCTTCGCAGCCGAAGATCGCACTGGCCATTGCCGCTTCGGCGCTCAAGGCAGCGCTCGACCGTGGTGCACCGTTCGCCGCCGAGCTCGAAACCTTTGCCGCGATCTCACCCGATGCACCCGAGATTGCGACGTTGCGCACCTATGCCGAAAAGGGCGTCCCGATGCGCTCCGAGATCGCCGCCGAAGCGGACGGCGCCGCCAACGCGATGGTCGCTGCCGCAACTCCCATCGACCAGAATGCCGGCATCCTGCAGAAGCTGCTGTCCAGCGCCGAATCGCTCGTCAAGGTCAGGCCGATCGGCGCCGTCGAAGGCACCGGCGTCCCGGAAACCGTCGCTCGCATGGAGGTCGCGGTCAACCAGGGCGACTACGCCAAGGCGCTCAGCGAATATGAAACCCTGCCTGAGGCGGCCAAGGCCGCCGGCGCCGACTTTGCCGGCAAGTTGAAAGCGCGGATGGAGGTCGAGACGCAGATCGATTCGCTCATCGCCGGCGCGATGAAGGCGTGAGGAACCCGATGATCCGCATCCTCGCCTTCCTTGCCGTCGTCTTTGCGCTCGGGCTCGGCTTCGCCTGGCTGGCCGACCGGCCGGGCGAAATGCTCGTCACCTTCAATGGCTATCAATACCAGGTCAGCCTGATGGTCGCGGCGGTGGCGGTCGTTGCCGTGGTTGCCGCGGTGATGATCGTCTGGTGGCTGATCAAGGCGCTGTGGAACAGCCCCTATACGATCTCGCGCTATTTCCGCGTGCGTCGCCGCGACCGCGGCTACCAGGCGCTGTCGACCGGGATGATCGCCGCCGGCGCCGGTGACGGCGCGCTCGCCCGCAAGAAGACCAAGGAAGCGGCAAAGCTGATCCGCTCCGATCAGGAGCCACTGATCCAGCTGCTCGACGCGCAGGCCTCGCTGCTCGAAGGCGACCATGAAGGCGCCCGCGAAAAGTTCGAGACCATGCTCGATGATCCCGAAATGCGGCTGCTCGGCCTGCGCGGGCTTTATCTCGAGGCCGAGCGGCTCGGCGACCGCAACGCAGCCCGCCACTATGCCGGCCGTGCCGCGGCGGTAGCGCCGCAACTGGCCTGGGCGGCCGAATCGACGCTGGAAGACCTGACCGGACGCGGCGACTGGGATGGCGCGCTGAAACTGGTCGATGCCCAGAAGTCGACCCGGCAGATCGAGCGTGACGCCGCCAACCGCCGCCGCGCCGTGCTGCTGACCGCCAAGGCGCAGGCGCTGATCGACAGCGATGCCAATGCCGCAAGGGCGGCGGCGCTCGAAGCCAACCGGCTGCGGCCGGATTTTGCACCGGCGGCGGTCGTCGCGGCGAAATTGCTGTTTAGGCAGAACGACGTGCGCAAAGGCTCGAAAATCCTCGAGGCGGGGTGGAAGGCCGAGCCGCATCCGGAGATCGCCGAGCTCTACACCCATGCCAGGCCGGGCGATGCCGTGCTCGACCGGCTGAACCGGGCAAAGAAGCTGCAGGAGCTGAAGAAGAACCATGCCGAGTCCTCGCTTGCCGTGGCGCGCGCCGCGCTGGATGCGCAGGATTTTTCAACCGCCCGCCGGGAGGCGGAAGCCGCGATCCGCATGGATCGCCGCGAAGGCGCCTATCTGCTGCTGGCCGATATCGAGGAGGCCGAGACCGGCGACCAGGGCAAGGTGCGGCAGTTGCTGTCGAAGGCGGTGAGAGCGCCGCGCGACCCGGCCTGGGTTGCCGATGGTGTCGTCTCCGAACGCTGGGCTCCGGTATCGCCGATCACCGGCAGGCTCGATGCATTCGAATGGCGGGCGCCGATGGAGCGGCTCGGGCAGTTGATCGACGGTCATGAGGATACGCCGGAGGCGCCGGTGCCGGCCATCGCGGCTCCAGCCGGGCCGGTACAGGAAAGAGCCGGGACGATCGAGCACACGGCGGAGACACCGGGCACAGCGACCGAGGAAAAGACGGACGACCGTGCCGGCGAGGATCATGTGACACCAATCACCGCGGCGGCGTTTGCCCAAGTGCCGGAAGATGCCGAGGCAGTCGAGCCGGCGCAGGAGCTGACGCGGCTGCCCGACGACCCCGGCGTCGATCCAGACGACGCAGCGGATAAATCGACGCGCCGGTTTCGTTTATTCTGATCAGGGTCGAGTGGACCCGGGCTTATTGGGAATGATTTGATGTTCGAACGCGTTTTGTCGTTTCTAAGGGATCTGCCGTCCGGTGGTGGCGCCAGCCCCAGCGCCGACGATCCGCGCATTGCCGCGTCCGCCCTGCTTTTCCACGTGATGAACGCCGACGGGGTGCGCCAGGATAGCGAATGGGAACGGTTCAAGAAGGTGCTGGCGGAAAGCTACTCGATCAGCGGCGACGAACTCGACGCGTTGGCGGCTGCCGGCGAGCGGGCCGACAATGAGGCGATCGACCTCTACGCTTTCACCAGCGTGCTCAAGCGCCATCTCGACGCCGAGGCGCGAAAGGCCTTCATCGGCCTGATGTGGGAGATCGTCTATGCCGATGGCGAGCTGCACGAGCTCGAGGACAATACCGTGTGGCGGGTCGCCGAGCTGATCGGCGTCGAACGTCGCGACCGTGTCGAGGCGCGCCTCAAGGCGGCCGCCGCGGTTCCTGGTGCTGCCGGAACCTCAAGCGACGAATAGACAGGATCCCGCCTTCCAATGCCGCCCAAGCCAAGTCCGAGACCAAAGATCCTGATCGTGCTGCATCAGGAGCATTCGAGCCCCGGACGGGTCGGCCATATGCTTATCGAGGAAGGCTTCGATCTCGACATCCGCCGACCGCCGCTCGGCGAGGCCTTGCCGCAGACGCTGGATGGCCATGCCGGCGCCGTGGTGTTCGGCGGGCCGATGAGCGCCAATGACGGCGACGAGTTCGTCCGCCGCGAGACCGACTGGCTCAAAATTCCGCTCAACGAGAACCGGCCGCTGCTTGGCATCTGCCTCGGCGCGCAAATGCTGGTCAAGCATCTCGGCGGCAGGGTCGAGGGCCATGGCGAGGGCCTCGTCGAAATCGGCTGGTATCCGCTGAAGGCGACCGAAGCGGGCAGCAGGCTGATGTATTGGCCGGAGATGGTCTATCAGTTCCATCGCGAAGGGTTTTCGCTGCCGAAGGACGCGACGCTATTAGCGACGGCCGAAACCTATCCCAACCAGGCCTTCCGCTATGGCGACAATGCCTGGGGCATCCAGTTCCATGGCGAATTGACCCGGGCGATGATGCAGCGCTGGGTCGTGCGCGGCGCGCACCGCTTCGAACTGCCCGGCGCGCAGCCCGGCCGCGACCATCTCGGCGGCCGGCTGATCTGGGACATGCACCTCAAGCGCTGGCTCGGCGAGTTCCTGCCGATGATTTTCGGCAAGCCGGCGCTGCGGTAATCAGTTTCGCCCCCTGAGATGACGCACCTTGCGCAGCTGCGGGAACAGCACCGCCCATAGGCCGGCAACAGCGATCGCCCCGACACCCCCGACCACCACGGCCGGAACCGTGCCGATCAACGCCGCCATCGTACCGGCGCGGAATTCGCCGAGCTCATTGGAAGCGCCGACAAAAACCTGGTTGACAGCGTTGACGCGGCCGCGAACGTCGTCCGGCGTCCACAGCTGGATCAGCGTCTCGCGGATATAGACGCTGAACATGTCGGTGGCGCCGAGCAGCGCAAGGGCCGCAATCGACAGCCAGGCGATGGTCGAGAGGCCGAACAGAACCGTGAACGCGCCGAACAGCGCGACGAAGCCGAGCATGACAAGGCCGGCATGGTTGCGGATCGGGTGTCCGGCCAGCCAGATGGCGACGCAGATGGCGCCGACGCCGGGCGCCGAGCGCAACAGGCCGAGCCCCCATGGGCCGAGTTCGAGGATATCGCGCGCGTAGACCGGCAGCAGCGCCGAGGCGCCGGACAGGAGCACCGCAAACAGATCGAGCGAAATCGCACCGAGCACGATCTTTTCGCTCCAGATATAGCCGAAGCCGGCGAACAGGGTCTGTACCGTCGGCCTGTCGGTCCGGCTGCGCTGGGCAGGCTTCGGGATGGTGAAGATCAGCACGGCGGCAACCAGCATCAGCACGGCGGCGGTGGTGTAGGCGGCTTCGGCTGAAAGCCCGTAGAGCAGGCCGCCGGCGACCGGCCCGACGATGGTTGCCGTCTGCCAGGCGGACGAGTTCCAGGCGATGGCGTTGGCGAAATCCTCGGGCGGCACCAGATTGGCGAACAGCGATGAGGAGGCCGGCCCGAAGAAGGCGCGCGCGATGCCGAACATGGCGAGCACGATGAAGACCGGCATCGGCCCGGAGAGGCCGCGTAGCGTCAGCAGCAGCAGGGCCAAGGCGCAGCCCGCCTCGACCAGCACCGCCAGCGCCATGATCAGACGGCGCCCGAAACGATCGGCAACGTCGCCGGTGACCAGCACCAGCAGCAGCGAAGGCAGGAACTGGACGATGCCGACAAGGCCGAGGTCGAACGGGTCGCGGGTCAGATCGTAGATCTGCCAGCCGACGGCGACCGACACGATCTGGGTGGAGAATGTCGAAAGGAAGCGCGCCGCCCAGTAGCTCAGGAACGGCCGATGGCGAAAGGCGGCATAGCGCTGGTCGGATGGTACTTGGGATTCTGTGGTCATGGAATAAGGCCCCGTGGCGGCTATGTCGGCCGGCGGGGCACTTCCACGATGGGCGCTGGTCCGGCCAACAAAGCCTTTAGCGCAGTTCGGCGCAGGGCGCGCGCAAAAATCCGGCGTGGCTCCAGCTTTTTTCAGGCTGCCATACCAATTGCAGGCGGCAACCACGCTCGGCGGAGATGGAGAGGGTTATTTGGCGCGCAGGTCGAGTTCCTTCGCGCCCCCCTCTGTCCTGCCAATCTTCGAGGCTTGCGTTTGCAGGGCTTCGAACGATGCTTTAGGCCGTCGCCTTGGCCTTCCTGCCCCTACCCTTGACGGGCGTGGGCGCGGGCGGGGCTTTGCGGCCGAGACCGATCGCCTTGGCCAGCTGCGAACGCGAGGCCGCGTAGTTGGGGGCGACCATCGGGTAGTCCGACGGCAGGCCCCATTTGGCGCGATAGGCGTCGGGCGTCAGCCCGAAATGAACGCCGATATGGCGCTTCAAGGATTTGAACTTCTTGCCGTCCTCGAGACAGATGATGTAGTCCGGCGTCACCGATTTCTTGGGATTGACGGCAGGCGTCAGCGGCGCGGCGACCGGCACTGCCGGTTGCCCGAGCCCGCCTATGGAAGCGCTGACGCTGGCGATGAGATCGCCGAGGCCGGAAGCCGGCAAGCGGTTCTTCTCGACATAGGCGGACACGATATGGGCGGTCAGCTCGAGCAGGTCGATATTTTTGCGAGCGTTGTTGTTGTCGTCGGTCAATCTATCTCTCCGTCCATGGGGGTCGCAGAAATTCCTAGTCGGCAAATCTGCGCAATGCAATGACGCCGCACCACGTCACACATTATTTTGAATAATAATACTAACGGCAGCGCGGGATTAACAACCCTGAGCCGGTGCTCGATAATATCAGACAATCAGCAATATCAAATAATCAGGGATTTGTCGCGCCATAGTCGAAATCCGCCCTCGAAGGCGCGTGTGTTGTCGCCGCGTCTGCAATCGGCGGGCAAGTCGGTGAGTTCGTCGACATTGCCGCCGCCGATGACCACGTAGTCCGGCTGCATGGCGGCGCGAAGCCGGTCGACCACGTCGAAGACGTGTTTGCGCCATTTCTTCTTGCCGCGCTTTTGCAGGCCGCGTGCGCCGACATAGTCTTCGAAACTGCCGCGCTTCTTGTAGGGAAGATGGGCAAGCTCCATCGGCTGGGCAACGTTATCGACGATCATCGCGGCCCCAAGGCCGGTGCCGAGGCCAAGGAACAGCATGCGGCCGCCCTCATAACTGCCGATGGCCTGCATGAGCGCATCGTTAACGACCTTGACCGGTTTGCCGAACTCGGCGGCGAAATCGCAGCCGACCCAGCCCTTGCCGAGATTGGCGGGTTCGGTCAGCGGCCGGTTGTGGTGCACCGGGCCCGGATAGCCCATCGAGACGACATCGTAGTGCAGCCCTTCGGCGAGCGTCTTCACCGCCGCGACCATCTGCTGCGGCGTAAGCTCCGGTCCGGAAGCGGTCTTGCGCTCGTCGCCGCCGGCACTGGTGCGGATCTTGACGTGCGAGCCGCCGATATCGATCGCAAGCACGATCTTTTCTTCCTCCGATGCCGGGTGCCTCACCGCCTTGGCCATCGCCTTCGCCTCCCAGAAATCATTTCGCCGGATTGATCCAGCCGTTCGGCGGCCCGAATCCAGCCATGGCTTCGGCCGGCCCCCATGTCTTTGGCGCGTAGACAGGGGGCGGCGTGGTGTCGCCGAGCACCGGGCCGACGATGCGCCAGGCGAGCTCGCTGGCGTCCTGGCGGGTGAACAGCTGGCCGTTGCCGTTCATGGCGTCGCCGATCAACCGCTCGTAAGGCGGCATGTCGCCCTTCGAATCGTCGAGCGCGGTGAGCTCGACCTGCTCACCGACCATGTCATCGCCGGGCGCCTTGCGCCGGGCTCCGATCGAGATCGCCACCTGAGGATCGATGCGGAAGCGCACGTGATTGCAGTCGCCGGGCTTGATCGGATCGAAGACGTCGAGCGGCGGCCGCTTCAGTTGCACGATGACCTCGGTGGCGTGCACCGGCAGGGATTTGCCGGCGCGAATGAAGAACGGCACATCCTGCCAGCGCCAGGTATCGACGAAAAAGCGCACCGCCGCGAAGGTCTCGACCGGCGAGTTCGGCGCCACGCCCGGCTCGTTGAGATAGCCGTCGAACTGCCCGCGCACCACATCGTCCCTGGTCAGCGTCCGGATCGCCCGCAGGACCTGCACCTTCTCGTCGATGAGATCGTCGGCCGAGCGGCCGACCGGCGGTTCCATGGCGAGCAGCAAGAGGATATTGAGCAGATGGTTTTCGATGACGTCGCGAATGCAGCCGACCTCGTCATAGAAGCGGCCGCGGCCCTCGACGCCGAAATCCTCGGCCATGGTGATCTGCACGCTCTCGACGTAATTGCGGTTCCAGATCGGCTCGAGGAAGGAATTGGCGAAGCGGAAATAGAGCAGGTTCTGGATCGCCTCCTTGCCGAGATAATGGTCGATGCGGAAGATCGACTTTTCATCGAAGACCAGATGCAGCACCCGGTTCAGCCAGCGCGCCGATTGCAGATCGTGGCCGAACGGCTTTTCCACCATCAGGCGCGCGCCCTGGGCGGCGCCCGACTGCTCCAGCCCCTGGACGACCACCTCGAACATCGCCGGCGGCACCGCCAGATAGTGCAGCGGCCGCTCAGCGCTGCCGAGCGCGGTCTTCAGCTTCTCGAAAGTCGCAGGCGCCCGATAGTCGCCACTGACATAGCGCAGCAACGATGCAAGCCTGGCAAAGATCTTGTCGTCGATGCTGCCCAAGGCGTTGACGATGCCGTCGCGGGCGCGCGCCTGCAGCTTGGCCAGGTCCCAGGGATCGAAGGCGACGCCGATCACCGGCTCGTTCAGCGTCCCTTTGGCCACCATGGCGTAAAGGGCGGGGAAGATCTTCTTGTGGGCGAGATCGCCGGTGGCGCCGAAAAGCACCAGCGTGTCCGATCGTTCCTGGCTCATGGGCGTGCCTCCCTGTCGCCCGTCACGAGCCGGCCTTGGGTTTTTCGACATGGCCGCCAAAGGCATAGCGCATGGCGGACAGAAGCTTGTCGGCGAATTCGGATTCGCCTTGCGAGGAGAACCTGTCGAACAGCGCCGAGGACAGCACCGGCGCCGGCACGCCGGTGTCGATCGCCGCCTTCAGCGTCCAGCGGCCTTCGCCGGAATCCGAGACCCGCCCGCCGAACTGCGTCAACGACGAATCGGCCTTCAGTACGCCGGCCGTCAGGTCGAGCAGCCACGAGCCGATGACGCTGCCGTGCCGCCAGACCTCGGCCACTTCAGCGATGTCGATGTCGAACTGGTAATATTGCGGGTTTTCCAGCGGGCTGGTTTCGGCATCGGCGGTGCGCTGCCGTTTGCCGACATTCGCCGACTTCAGGATGTTCATGCCTTCGGCATAGGCGGCCATAACGCCATATTCGATACCGTTATGGACCATCTTGACGAAATGGCCGGCGCCGCTTGGTCCGCAGTGAAGATAGCCGAAGGGCGAGGTTCCGGCATCCTTGGCAGGAGCGGGCGAAGCGGCGTCGGCGCCCGGCGCCAGCGTTGCGAAGACCGGATCGAGATGCTGGACCGCGCTGTCGGGGCCGCCGATCATCAGGCAGTAGCCGCGCTCGAGGCCCCAGACGCCGCCGCTGGTGCCGACATCGACATAGCTCAAGCCTTTCAAGGCGAGGCGCGCGGCGTGGTCGACGGCCTCGTGATAATAGGAATTGCCGCCGTCTATGATGATGTCGCCCGGCTCCATCAGGGCAGCCACCTGGTCGACGATCTTGCCGGTGATCGCCGCAGGCAGCATCAGCCAGGCGCTGCGCGGCTTCGCCAGCTTGCCGACGAACTCCTCCATCGAGGCGGCTCCGACCGCGCCGGCGCTCACAAGCGCGGCGACGCTCGCCGGGTTAATATCGTAGACGACGCATTCGTGGCCATCGCGCAGCAGGCGCCGAACCATGTTGGCGCCCATCCGGCCCAGTCCCATCATTCCTATCTGCATGGTCTCGTCCTGCCTTACTTGAGGGATCGATGATCTAGTGGCGCCGTGATTGAAGCATGATCTTGTCCGAAAACCGGTCTCCACTTTGCGGGGTCATGC
This sequence comes from Mesorhizobium sp. M0437, assembly GCF_040321335.1. NCBI lineage: Bacteria > Pseudomonadati > Pseudomonadota > Alphaproteobacteria > Hyphomicrobiales > Phyllobacteriaceae > Mesorhizobium > Mesorhizobium sp. M0437. The sequence goes on along the minus strand of NZ_JAMYRK010000030.1, from coordinate 51,147 downwards.
TCTATCCTGTATCGCCGATGCCGACAGAAAAGTCAGCATTCTCCCAATGGCCGCTATCGGGCCAGAAGAAAGTGAAGACAATGCTATTGCCCGGGCTATTGCCTGGAGCAATCTCGGCAACCTGCAATTCCGCAAGATGGATGCCGAAAGCATTCGCGGTGGTCTCGGTGTCATGGACGGTTGCCCAATTGTCGCTGCTCCAATGAACCACCGCCCGGGCCAGAAGTTCGATGCGCAGCGCCTTGCCTGCCGGGATGGTACGGATCTTGTGGTTGAAGCGCCATGCCCTGAAGCGCGACACCGTCCTGCCCTCGATATAGCGCTTGACGCCTTGCGGCGGCATGTCGAACACCGTGCCGTCGCGCAGCGACCGCAGCAGCTTGATGTGCTCGGAATGCGCCCAGACCAGCGGCTTGGCGCTGCCGGAGGGCCCGCCATGCCGCAATTCGCGCTCCGGCATGTCGGGACCGTCCCAGACCTGCTCCGGTAGCAGGCCGCCCGGTCCGGCAGAGTTCTCGAACGTCCTGAGCAGGCTTGCCGCACTATCCCTGCGGCCTGCCGCCAGCTCGTAATGAGCGCGCTCGCCGACCAGCAGCGGCCAGGGCCGGCCCCGGCCGGTTCCATCGAAGGGCGCGCCGTCGGCATGCTCGCCATAGCCGTCGCCATTGTAGCGGTACCAGAGCGGGCCCTGCGGCAGCTCGCAGCGCAATTGCGCGTCGATGACCTTGACCGTGTCGAGGATGCGCGGATCGTCGGCCGCCCTGAGGCCGAAGCGGACCAGCGCCAGCGCATCCGGGCTGACGATCGCCTTGGCCGGCCGGTCCGTATCGGCCGGCGGGCGGTTCTTGATCGGGACGTAGCCGTCTTTCGGCGATGCCGCGCCGGCTTTGTCGGGCGGGGCGATCCGGACATAGTAGCCTTCGACGCTGGCTTGCTCGCATGCGGCGGTGCCGGCCACGTAGGTCCAGCGCTCGATCTGATCGTTCCAGACGTCGGCGGTTTCGCGCAGATAGTTTGCCGGCTCTGTTTTGCCGGCGGCATCGAAGATGTCCGCAGCCGCAAGCAATGCGGCGATCTCGACCGCAAGTGTGAACGGGCTGTAGCCGGCGTCTTCTTCCCAGCGGTCCTCGCCGGTGACCGGGCCGTTGCGCACGACATAGGCGGCAGCGCGCTCGATCATCGGCATGAAGGAGGAGAGTGCGGCAGGCGGCAAATGGCCGGCGCGGCGCAGTGCGTCGGCAAGCAGCAGCGGGAAGGCGCATTCGTCCATCTGGATGCCCGGCCAATAGGCCGATCCGTCGAGCCAGGCGTTCTGCGGCCAATGGCCGTCCGGCTGCTGGATCGAGCGCAGATAGCCAAGGATGCGCAAGGCTTCCGCCGGGTCGCCGGCAGCGAGGAAGCCGCCGGCGGTTTCGACCAGATCGCGCGGCCAGACCAGGTGATAGCCGCCGAGATCGTCGTCGCCCTTGTTGAAGCCCCACGGGATCGACAGGCTGGCAACGGCTGCTCCGGCGGACGACCGGTGTGTCGCCAGCACCGCCGTGCTGAGGCGGTAGCTGTTGAGGCCGGACGCCGCATGCCGGTCCAGCGGCAGCAATCCGGCCTGCCATTTGCGCCATTTGTCGACGTAGGATCCGGCTGCGGGCTCAAAACCTTGCCTCAGGCTGGCGAAAGCGGTTTCCGCCGCCTGTTGCGGCGTCGTGCCGAAGCCCAGCGCCAGCAATATTTTTGGGTTCGCAGCCGAAAAGGCGATCTCGCCGGTCAGCGCGACATTGCCGTCCTCGGCCCTGCGGCAGGCCGGATCGAGCCGGCCGCCTTGACCAAGCTGCTGCCAGCCGTCGGAGACGCCGACATAGCCGGCCGAGCACGCCTTCCACGGCACCGACGAGGCGAGCGCCAGGCAGGTGCCGCGTCCCGATGCAAACAGGACAGGCTGTCCTTCATGGTCGTCGATCCAGGCGGTGTTGCCCATGCCGGCGTTGACGAGGTGCGGTGCCAGCAGCGCGTAGACGCGGTAGTCGGCGGCCGCGCCTTTGAGCGGCGTGAACATAATCTCCTGCAGCAAGACGGGACGTTCCGGATCCGTCAGGATGCGCTTTTCGATCCTGTAGGTTCCATCGCTTGCGGTGTTGACCAGCTGGTAGGCAGGCACCCCGTCCGCCAGGGGTTCGATACTGTGTTCGGCATCGCGTTTTTCTTCCGAGAAATAGCCGTCGGGTCCGGTGACGATCAGCCCCAGATCGCGGGTGCATGCGCTATCGAGGCGCGGGTAGTAGATCTCGTTGAGGATACCGTGGCTGATGGTGAACCAGATCGGGCAGGCCGGCGAGAGCGCGGTGCCGACGCCGCTCTTGGCGCTCGAGGTCCAGCGTGCCGGAATGCCGGGTGCACCCGGGGCAAGGTTCGTCGCCATTCAAATCGGTCTCCAGTGCCATCCCTAGACCAGGAGTCGAACCGGTTTCAATGATTGCACCGCAAGTTGATCGCCGGCCATGGTTTGATGTTGACAGCTTGCCGCCTATCTGCATTTGTCTGATAATAGATAAAAAACAAGATTGTGAGCGTATCAGCCAATACCCACCAGCCAGCCATTAACCACCAGTAAGACAGCAACTCACGGGAGGAGTATGACATGAGGAAAATATTCGCTTTAGGAGCTCTTGCGGCGATGCTCGCCGCAGGTACCGCTCTTGCCGACACCAGCGGCAAGAAAATCGCTTTCTCCAACAATTACGCCGGCAATTCCTGGCGGCAGGCGATGCTGGACAGCTACGCCATCGTTACCAAGAAGGCGGTTGCCGACAAGGTGGTCGGCGCCGCGGACGTCTTCACGACGGCCGACAAGGAAGTGCCGACGCAGGCAGCCCAGGTGCAGAACCTGATCCTGCAGGGCTATGACGCGATCGTCATCAACGCGGCGTCTCCGGATGCGCTCAACGGCGCCATCAAGCAGGCCTGCGACGCCGGCATCGTCGTCGTTTCCTTCGACGGTATCGTCACCGAACCCTGCGCCTACCGCGTCGTCGTCGACTTCAAGGACATGGGCAAGCAGGAAGTCGAGCAGATGGCCAAGTTCCAGCCCAAGGGCGGCAACCTGCTGGAAATCCGCGGCCTCGCCGGCACTTCGATCGACGATGCCATCCATGCCGGCATCCTCGAAGGCGTCGCTGCCCATCCCGAGTTCAAGATCGTCGGCTCGGTGACCGGCGACTGGGACCAGACCACGGCACAGAAAGCCGTAGCGACGATCCTGCCTTCGCTGCCGGATGTTGTCGGGGTCGTCGACCAGGGCGGTGACGGCTACGGCGCGGCGCAGGCTTTCGCCGCCGCCGGCAAGCCACGCCCGACCATCATCATGGGCAATCGCCAGGACGAGTTGCAGTGGTGGAAGGAGCAGAAGGAAAAGGACGGTTACAAGACCTGGTCGGCATCGATCGCACCGGGCGTATCGACGCTTGCCTTCTGGGTGGCGCAGCAGGTGCTCGACGGCCGCACCGACGTGCCGCACGACCTGCTGGTGCCCTATCTTGCCTTCACCCAGGACGATTTCGAGGCCGCGCTGCCGAAGATTCCGAAGGGCGGCGTCGCCAGCCACGAATACACGCAGGAAGACGCCATCGCGGCGATCAAGGCCAACATCAAGTGAGCATGGCGCTATTGTTGCCGCCACGGATAACCGGGTATCGTTGAGGGATGCCCGAGGCCAATGCAGACATCATCATGCCGGATGGCGCCGAAAAGCTTTTCGGCGCCGTCAGTTTGGACATCATAAGACTGGACGGAGCCGAAAAACATTTCGGCGCCGTCAGGGCGCTCGCCGGTGTCGATTTCAGCGTTCGTGCCGGAGAATGCGTCGGTCTCGTCGGCCATAACGGCGCCGGAAAATCGACGCTCATGCATATGGTGGCGGGCACGCTTGCCCCCGACAGCGGGCAGATCGCGGTCCGCGGCGGTGTCGAGGCAAGTTATTCGGTGCCGCGCGCGCAGCAGCTCGGCATACGCTGTGTGTTCCAGGAGCTGTCGCTCTGCCCGAACCTCAGCGTCGCCGAGAACACGCGGATCAACCACGCGTCGCTGCATGGCTTCGGCTGGCGGCGCAAGGCGGCCGATCTGATCGCCGCCAAGCTCGACGAGATCTTCCCCGGCCACAGCATCTCGGCATCCGACATCGTCGGTGATCTTTCCATCACCAGCCGGCAGATGGTGGAGGTGGCGCGCGCCTTCACGGTCACGCAGGAGCCGCTCGAGCTGGTTATCCTCGACGAGCCGACATCCTCGCTCGACGCGCATACCGCCGGCCAGCTGCTGGCGTTCGTGCGCCGCTTCATCGCTGCCGGCAAGAGCTGCATCCTGATCTCGCATGTGTTGGGCGAAGTGCTCGGAAATGCCGACCGCATCGTGGTGATGCGCGACGGCAAGGTGGTCGCCGCCGGGCAGGCCGACGCCTTCGACCGCGACAGGCTGGTGACGGCGATGGGCGGAGCGGAGGCGCGCGAGAAGACCGCCGCAGAGATTGCGAGCGGCAAGCCGGAGCCCGGTCCGCTGCGGGTCCGGGCGCGCCCGGCGCGACAGCAGGACGGCAACGAGCTCGTCGCCCGTGCCGGTGAGATCATCGGCCTTGCCGGACTTGCCGGGCATGGGCAGACCGATCTTTTGCTGGCTATCTTTGCTGCGGCTTCCCGTGCCAAGACCGGCATCGAGGTCACCGCGCCGGTGGCGCTGGTTGCCGGCGACCGCCAGTCGGACGGGATTTTTCCGCAATGGTCGATTGCCGAGAACATTGGCATCCGTTCGCTGGCGCGATTGCGCAACGGCCTCTTGATCTCGCCGCAGCGCGAAGCCGAGCTCGCCGAGTTGTGGCAGCGGAAAATCGGCATCCGTACGCCCGACATGAACAACAACATCTTCTCGCTGTCCGGCGGCAACCAGCAGAAGGCGCTGTTCGCGCGGGCGCTCGGCTCCGACGCCAAGATCGTGCTGATGGACGATCCGATGCGCGGCGTCGACATTGGCACCAAGCTCGAAGTCTACGACCTGGTGCGCGAGGAGGCTCGCCATGGCCGCACTTTCCTATGGTACACCACCGAAACCGAAGAGCTCGACAATTGCGACCACATCTATGTGTTCAAGAACGGCCGGATCGTCGCCAAGCTTCATCGCGACGAACTGACGGAGGAAAAGATCATCCAGTCGTCGTTCGGCGATGCGGCCTGAGATGACAGCGGTATCCGTCGAGAATGGGCTAAAATCTTCGGCTCGCGCCACGAGGCGGGCGCGCATGCTGCGCAGCCTGCTGCCGGCACTGTCGCTGGCGCTGGTGCTCATCGCCATCGCCTGGCTCAACCCGCGCGCCATCAGCTATTTCGGTTTCAGCCTGATGCTCAATCTGGCGATCCCGATCGCTCTGGCGACGATCGCGCAGATGTTCGTCATCGCCGGCAACGAGCTCGATCTGTCGATCGGCACCTTTGTCGGCTTCGTCGGCTGCGTGACGGCGACATGGCTGAAGGACGCGCCGCTGCTCGGCGTCGTGATCCTGCTCGGGTCGATCGGCGTCTACGCGCTGCTCGGCGCGCTGATCCATCTGCGCAACCTGCCCTCTATCGTGGTGACGCTCGGCATGAGTTTTGTCTGGCAGGGCATGGCCATCCTGATCCTGCCCAAGCCCGGCGGCAAGGCGCCGGACTGGCTGCTGGCGCTGATGGCCTTCAAGCCACCCTTCATTCCGTTCCCGATCATCGCGGCATTGCTGATCGCAGCCGTCGTCCATTTTGGCCTGATGCGCACCTCCTACGGCGTCATCCTGCGTGGATCGGGCGGCAATTCAGCCGCACTCAAGCGCGCCGGCTGGTCGCTGCTGCGCACCAAGATCGCGCTGTTTGCGCTGACCGGCCTGTTCGGCGTTTTGTCCGGCATGGCGCTGATCGGCATCACCACCTCGGCCGATGCCAATATCGGCAATGGCTACACGCTGCTTTCGATCGCCGGCGTCATCCTCGGCGGCGGCGAGTTCGTCGGCGGCCGGGTGTCGCCGATCGGCGCCGTCATCGGCGCGCTGACGCTGGCGCTGGCGGCATCGCCGCTCTTGACGTTCATGCACATTCCGCCCGACTGGCAGGTGGCCGCCAACGGCGCCATCCTGATCATCGTGCTGGCGGCGCGGGTGCTGATCAGCCGCAGGGAGAGGTGAGCATGGCATCGCTGCGGACACTGCTCGCCAGACCCTGGATCTGGTCGTTTTTCGGGGCGCTGCTGGTGTGGCTGGCGACCATCGCCTTCACCGGCGGCTATGGCGGCGGCGGCATGATCACGGCGGCGCTGTCGCTCGCCGTCTTCACGGTCATCGTCGGCGTCGGGCAGATGTTCGTCATCACGCTCGGGCCGGGCAATGTCGACCTGTCGCTGCCGGCCAATATCGGCCTTGCCAGCGCCGTCGCCATGAAGGTCATGGACGGCAATGATGCGATGATCGCGGTCGGCCTGCTGGCAGCGCTTGCCTGCGGCATGGCGATCGGCGCCGTCAACTATCTGCTGATCTGGGCGCTGCGCATTCCGCCGATCATCGCGACGCTGTCGGCCAGCTTCGTCATCCAGTCGGTCGATATCAGCTATGGGCGGGGCCTGCAGATCAAGCCGCCGCCGGGCTTTGCCGATTTCACCAACTGGCAGATCTTCGGCATTCCGGTGCTGGCGATCCTCACCGTGCTGTTCACCATCGGCGCCGGCATCGTTTTGCAGCGCATGATCTACGGACGCTCGGTGCTGGCGATCGGCCAGAACATCCGCGCTGCCTGGCTGGCCGGCGTCAATGTCGGCCGCACCCGCTTCCTCACCTACACGCTGTCGGGCGCGCTCGGCGGCCTCGACGGCGCACTGCTCGCCGGCTATTTCCGCGGCGCCAATGTCGATATCGGCAATGAGTATCTGCTGGCCTCGATCGCCGTCGTCGTCATCGGCGGCACGTCGGTGGCGGGCGGCAAGGCTAATGTGCCGGGGGTCTGGGGCGCGGCGCTGTTCCTGGTGCTGCTGTTGACCATGCTCAACACGTTCGGCGTCAGCGTCGGCGTCCGCCTGGTGCTGACCGGGCTGATCATCGTCGGCGTCATCACCGCCGCCGGTGGGCAGAAGGCGCTGCGCTAAGGCAAGGCCACCCGGCGGCGAGGGGATATCGATGCGGCCCGCAAAACACGTGGTTCCCATCCGCATGCCAGCGCTGTAAATCCCGTCGCGCTATTGGCCAACATCATTGCGTGAGGTTTGCGTGTCCGATTTCGTCAGCACTACAAGGCACGGCAACGTCGCGGTGGTGAGCATCGACAATCCGCCGGTCAACGCGCTGAGCTTCCATGTGCGCGAGCCGCTGATGCAGGCGCTCTTTTCCCTGCGCGACGAGCCGTCGGTCGGAGCAATCGTGATAGCATGCGCCGGGCGGACCTTCGTCGCCGGCGCCGACATCACCGAATTCGGCAAGCCGGCGCGGCAACCGGACCTGGGCGCCCTAGTCGCCATGCTGGAAACCATCGCCAAGCCGACGGTCGCGGCCATTCACGGCACTGCGCTCGGCGGCGGCCTGGAACTGGCACTCGGCTGCCATTTCCGTGTTGCCGACCGAACGGCAAGGCTCGGCCTGCCGGAAGTCAAGCTCGGCCTGCTGCCGGGCGGCGGCGGCACGGTTCGCCTGCCGCGCCTGGTTGGTCCGCTGAAGGCACTCAGCATGATCGTTTCGGGAACGCCGATCGGTGCGGCCGAGGCGCTCGCCGCCGGCCTGGTGGATGCCGTCTTCGATGGCGACCTGACCGCGCAAGCGGTGAGTTTCGCCAACGAAACGGCCGCGAAAGGCGGTCCGTTCACGCCGGTGCGCGACCGCAATGATCGCCTCGACCAGGCCGACTTGCCGGCGTTCGACAAGGAAGCGGCAGTGCTTGCCGGCAAAGCACGCGGCCTCGAGGCGCCGATCGCCTGTGCGCAGTCGGTCCGCAACGCCCTGACGCTGCCCTTCGACGAAGCGCTGGCGGCGGAGCGCGACCTGTTCGTCAAGCTTGTCGCCGGGGACCAATCACGCGCGCAGCGGCATCTGTTCTTCGCTGAACGTGAGGCGGCAAAGATTGCCGGCAAGGACGTCGCCAGGCGCAAGATCGCCCGGGTCGGCGTCATCGGCGCCGGCACAATGGGCGGCGGCATCGCCATGGCGTTCGCCAACGGCGGCGTCCCCGTGACCTTGCTGGAAGCGACACACGAGGCCTTGCAGCGCGGGCTGGCGACGATCAACAAGAATTATGCCGTTTCCGTCATCCGCGGCTCGCTGAGCGAAGACGCCAAGCGCCAACGGCTTGGGTTGTTCAAGGCTTCCACCGACTATGCCGATCTTGCCGATTGCGACCTGATCGTCGAGGCCGTGTTCGAGGAGATGGCGGTCAAGAAGGAGGTCTTCGGCAGGCTCGATGCCGTGGCCAAACCGGACGCGATCCTCGCCACCAACACCTCCTATCTCGACGTCAACGAAATCGCCGCTTCGACGTCGCGGCCGCAAGATCTCCTCGGCATGCATTTCTTTTCGCCGGCTAACGTCATGAAGCTTTTGGAAATCGTCCGCGCCGACAAGACTTCGACCGACGTGCTGGCGACCATCGTCGATCTGGCACGGCGGATCGGCAAGGTGCCGGTCGTTGTCGGCGTCTGCCACGGCTTCGTCGGCAACCGCATGCTGGCGGCGCGCGGTGCGGAACTGGAGACGCTTCTGCTCGAAGGCGCAATGCCGCGCCAGGTCGACCAGGTGTTCACCGATTTCGGCTGGCCGATGGGGCCGTTCGAGATGAGCGATCTCGCCGGCCTCGACATAGGCTGGCGCAACCGCAAGGCGCGTGGCCAGACGGCCGTGATCGCCGATGCGTTGTGCGAACAGGGACATTTCGGCCAGAAGACCGGCAGCGGCTTCTATCGCTATGAAGGCGGTTCGCGCACGCCGCTGCCCGATCCCGATGTCGAGGCGCTGATCCGCAACAAGGCTGCCGAGCGCGGTGTTGCACCGCGCGCGATCGGCGCCGAGGAGATCATCGAGCGGACGCTCTATCCGATGATCAACGAGGGCGCCAAAATCCTCAAGGAAAAGATTGCCGCCCGCGCCTCCGATATCGACGTCGTCTGGGTCAACGGCTACGGCTTCCCGGTCGGCAAGGGCGGGCCGATGTTCTGGGCGAGCCTCGAAGGCGTGGACAAGATCATCCAGCGGCTGGATCACTGGCACCAGCAGACCGGCAAGGATGTCTTTCGAGTGGCACCCCGGCTCAGGCAAATGGCCGAAACCGGTTCCTGGGACGGCGCTGCCGGCTGAACTTGGGACTACCGAATCCGTGCGTCCATGATCTCGACAAAACGCGCGAACAGACCCGCCTGCGACTTTATCTTGAGCTTGCGGTAAATGTTGCGGCGATGAACTTTTACGGTTCCCGGCACGATGCGCATCGCCCTGGCAATCGATTCCGTGGAATGGCCCTGAAGCACCAGATCGACGACATGCTGTTCGCGCGGCGTGAGCGAAAGGCTCTTCCAGATGTGAGCACGTTCGAACTCACTGACCGGAGCAATCGCCTCGTCTTGCTTCGTCCCAACCGGTCCGTCAGCCGGAAGGGTAGGCCAGCGCAGCCTGACGAGGCTGATCACCGCAGGCGCCATGTCGCGCAGCAACCTGGCATCGGCGGTTCCGAACGGCCCCGAAGCGCGCAATCGCATTAGCGAGACCACCAGCGCGTCCTTTCCCGGCAGCGGCACGAAAAAGCCGACCTCCTCCGCAAGCCTGGTCTGGCTGTAATAGGAGCGGTAATATTCGCTGGCATAGAAGCGATCCGGCGCCAATTCGCGCATGCGCCAAAAGCCTTCCTTGCGCTCGACTGCCGCATGGTGGAACGGATCGAGCAGATAAGGCCCTTCCTGATAGAGCGCAACGAAGACGTGGCTTTCGGCCGGCGAGAATGTCTCGAACAGCAGCGGCGGGCGTGAGGCGCCGCGATAGCCGAAGATCACGCAATGATCGAAGCTGACATGCTGGCGGAGCCAGGCGACCATCGCCTTGCCGAAAAGCTCGCCGCTCGTCTCCCGCGTCGCTGCGATGAGCGCAGCGAGCCGGCTGTATTCATCGCTGCGTGAAACGCCCAATTCATACCCCTCCATACGAGAAAATAGACGAAATATACCACCTGGGAGGTATATACTAGCCGCCATTGGCTCTGATAGCGTTTCGAGACCAACTAGCCGCTGGAGCCCGCAGCTTTGACCGCAGTGCCCGACATCGAGTTTCGCGGGGTCACCAAACGCTACGGCAGCGTGATCGCGGTCAGCGGCATCGATCTTGCCATCCCGCCGTCTGCCTTTGTCGCGTTGCTCGGGCCGTCCGGCTGCGGCAAGACAACCTGTTTGCGCATGATCGGCGGTTTCGAACAGCCAAGCGAAGGTGTGGTATTCATCCGTGGCCGCGACATGGCCGGCACGCCGCCCTATCGGCGGCCGGTCAACATGGTGTTCCAGCAATATGCGTTGTTTCCGCATCTGGATGTGGCGGACAACGTCGCCTATGGCCTACGCCAGGCGCGGCCGCGCCTGTCGTCGCGGGAGATCAGCCTGAAGGCAGGCGAGGCGCTCGCCATGGTTCGGCTTGCGGGCTATGGACGCCGCAAGATCCATGAGCTTTCCGGCGGCCAGCAGCAGCGTGTCGCCCTGGCGCGGGCGCTGGTCAACAAGCCGGCGGTGCTGCTGCTCGACGAGCCCCTGGCGGCGCTCGACAAGAAGCTGCGCACCGACATGCAGATAGAGCTGCAGAACCTGCAGCGCGAGATCGGCATCACCTTCGTCCTGGTCACCCACGATCAGGAAGAGGCACTGTCGATGAGCGATTTCGTCTGCGTCATGAATGGCGGGCGCATCGTCCAGCTTGGGCAGCCGAGCGAAATCTACGATGAACCCGCCGACCTCTTCGTCGCCGATTTCGTCGGCAAGACCAATCTCTTGAGCGGCAAGGTCGTCGGGCTCTCGGGCAAGCTCGTCGAGATAGCGCTTGCCGACGGCACCGTCATCGCCGCGCGCAAGCGCACTTCGCTAGCCCAGGGCGAAGCCGTCTCGGTCAGCCTGCGTCCTGAATCCTTAAGTCTCGGCGCGCCCGGAAGCGGCCGGCTGAACGGGCTTGTCCGCAACCGGATCTTTCTCGGTTCCACCGCGGAATATGCAATCGAGGTCCAAGGCATCGGGACACTGCTCGCCAAGGCCGATCATCTGGTTGGCGGTGGAAATCTCTTCAAGCCGGGTGAACCCGTCGCCGTCGGCTTTACAGCCGGAACGCCGCTGGCGTTTCCGGAGAATAACGGGACCAACCAGAGGGAAAACAAAAATGTCGAAATCGTATCGTGACGGACTGCCGATAAGCCCTGAAAAATTCGTCGACCAGTTGATGCGCCTCAAGCGCGGTTCCATCGGCCGCCGCGAGTTCCTTGGCCTCACCGGCCTAGGCATCGCAACGGCAGTAATGGCCCGCGAACTCGGCATCATGCCGTCGCCAGCCTTCGCCCAGGAGGGGCTTGGCGACCGCATGTCGATTGCCACCTGGCCCAATTATCACGACCCGGCGACGTTCGAGAATTTCAAGGCCGAAACCGGCGTTGCCGTCGAGGTGAACGTGTTCGGGTCAAACGAGGAGATGCTGGCCAAGCTGCAGGCCGGCGCCTCGGGCTGGAGCCTTTTCGTTCCGACCAACTACACGATCTCGACTTACAAGAAGCTTGGCATCATCGAGGCGCTGGATATGGCCAAGCTTGCCAATTATGACGGCTCGCAAGAAGACCCGCGCTTCACTGGGGAAGGCACGATCGATGGCGTGACCTACGCGGTGCCGAAGAATTGGGGCACCACCGGCTTTGCCGTCAACACCAAGAAACTGACCAAGCCGATGACAAGCTGGAAGGAATTCTGGGACACGGCCATGGCGGAGGGCGACGGCCGGACCATGGTTCATGATTACCAGCTGACCACGATCGGCATCGCGCTGAAATATTTCGGCTTCTCGTTCAACTCGCTGAAGCCGGACGAACTCGCCAAGGCGGAGGAATTGCTGCTGAAGGTCAAGCCGCATCTGTTCGCGGTCTCCAGCGACTACCAGCCGTCGATGCGTGCCGGCGACGCCTGGATGACGATGTGCTGGACCAATGACGGGGCGCAGCTCCACCGCGACATCCCCGAAATCGCCTACGTGCTTGGCAAGGAAGGCGGCGAGATCTGGACCGACTTCTACGCAATACCCAAGGATGCGCCGAACAAGCCTGCCGGCTATGCCTTGCTCAACTATTTGATGAACCCGAAAGTCGCGGTCAAGGAGCACCTGGCCAACGGCGCGCCTTCCACCGATGCGCGGGTCAATGCGCTGCTGCCCAAGGAGGTGCTGGACAATCCGATCCTCTATCCGGCGGCGGATCTGCTGAAGCCGCTCGAATTCGGTGCGGCTGCAACGCTAACCGATCCGGGCCGGGCCGAATTGATGGCACGCTTCAAGTCGGCTTGAACCTGGCAGGCCACAGGCTCGTTGCAGGCAACTCCCCGGCGGACAGATGTCCGCCGGCACCGGGGCGGTTTTTTCAATGCGCAGCAATGTCCTTCGTCACAATCTCCTGACCGCCCTGCTGCTCGGTCCAGCAACTGCGTGGCTGGTGGTGTTTTTAGTTTTGCCGTTCGTGGCGATTGCCGTTTTCAGCGTCGGCGAGCGGGCGCCGGAAGGCGGCTATCAGGCCGCTTTCACCTTGGCGCAGTTTGCCAATCTTCCGGCGCGGGCGACCGCCTTCTGGAACACCATGGTGCTGGCGCCGGCGGGCGCACTGGCCTGTCTTCTCGTTGCCTATCCGGTCGCCTATTACCTCGCTTTGCGCGCACCGGAACGGTGGCAGCTGATCCTGCTGGCACTTGTCGTCATCCCGTTCTGGACCAGCCTGCTGATGCGAACCTATGCCTGGATGTATGTGCTTGGCGGGCGCGGCATCCCAGCTCTCCTGGCCTATGTCGGGATGGAGGACGTGCGGCTGATCAACACGCCGGGAGCGGTTCTGCTCGGCATCGTCTATGGTTATCTGCCGCTGATGATCCTGCCGATCTATGTCAGCCTCGAGCGGCTCGACCGCCGGCTGCTGGAGGCCTCCGCCGATCTCGGCGCGACGCCGATCTCGACATTCCTCGGCGTGACGCTGCGGCTGTCGCTGCCAGGTGTGATGACCGGCTTCTCGCTGGTCATGATCCTGCTGCTCGGCGAATATCTGATCCCGACGCTACTCGGCGGCGGCAAGGTCTTCTTCATCGGCAACGCGCTGGTCGATCTGTTCCTGCAATCGCGCAATTGGCCATTCGGATCGGCAATCGCCATCACACTTGTGGCGGTTTCAGTGGTCGTGCTGCTTGCCGCGAACCGCATTTCGACCCGGCTTTCGGGTGCCCGCCGGGTGGACCTGATCTGATGCGTGCCTTCGTCGTTGCGGTCTTTGCCTTTCTCTACCTGCCGATCGCGCTGGTGGTGCTGTTTTCGTTCAACGCCGGCCACCACGCCAGCGAGTTCACTGGCTTCTCGGTGCAATGGTACGGCAAGGCACTGGCAAACCCGTTCCTGGTCGAAGCGCTGAAGAACAGCCTGTTCATCGCCACGACCAGCGCCTTGCTGGCGGCGCTGTGCGGCACGGCCGCCGCGCTTGGCCTGGCGCGTGTCGGCGCGCGGACGCGAGCCGTGTTCGATGCGCTTTTGGGTGCTGCGATCGTCGTTCCTGGTGTCGTCATCGGCATCTCGACGCTGGTCGCGCTGGTCCAGCTATTCGGGGTGGTCAACCCGTTTGTCGCTTCGCTGTGGCCGAACGACCAGCCACCGCGCCTGGCGCTCGGCTATGGCTCGATCATCGCCGCGCACGGGCTGTTTTCGATGGCGCTGGTGGCGATGATTGTCAGCACGCGCCTCGGCAGCCTCGACCGCAATCTGGTCGAGGCCTCGAGCGATCTTTACGCCACCCCGCTGACGACGTTCCGCAGCATCGTGTTGCCGCAGATCATGCCGGCGGTGATCGCCGGCTTCCTGCTCGCCTTCACATTCTCCTTCGACGATTTCATCGTCGCTTTCTTCGTCGCCGGCGCACAGACGACGTTGCCGATCTATGTCTTCGCCTCGATCCGGCGCGGGGTCACGCCGGAGATCAATGCCATCGCGACGATCGTGCTCGTCGCCTCCGTTGTGCTCGTGGTGGTTGCCCAATGGCAACTGCGGCAACGAAAACCATCACACTGAAAGATAAAAAACATGATTCTGAGAGATCGCATCGCCGTGGTGACGGGTGCCGGGTCGGGGATCGGGCGTGCCGGGGCCATGATGATGGCCAGGGAAGGTGCGCTCGTGGTGATCGCCGACAGGGACCAGGCGGCGGGGGAAGCAACCGCTTCCGACGTTCGTGCGGCCGGCGGTCGGGCCGAGGCCGTCGCCACCGACGTCGGCGAGGATGCGGCGGTCGAGCAGCTCATTGCGAGAACGCTGGGCCGGCATCGGCGGATCGACATCCTGCACAATCATGCCGGGATCCAGGTCGGCGGCACGCTGACCGAAGTCGGCGCCGACGGCATGGATGCCTCCTGGCGGATCAATGTGCGGGCGCAGTTCCTGGCGGCCAGGCTGGTCATGCCGTCGATGATCGCGCAAGGCGGCGGGGTGATCCTGAATACCGCCTCAAATTCGGGTGTGTTCTACGACCGCGAAATGATCGCCTACGCAACGTCAAAACATGCAGTGGTGGCGATGACCCGGCAGATGTCGCTCGACTATGCCAAACACAATGTCCGCATCAACGCGCTGTGCCCCGGCTGGGTCGATACGCCCTTCAACGAGCCGTTCATCGCGCAGATGGGCGGGCGGGCGGCGATCGAGAACTATGTCCGCACCAAAATTCCCATGCAGCGCTGGGCCAGCGCGGAGGAAATCGCCGAAGCGATCCTGTTCCTCGTCTCCGACCGCTCGTCCTTCATGACCGGCCAGGCGCTGGTGATCGACGGTGGAGAAAGCATCGGCTGATCCGCCGCTCCCGGCGGGCGGCAGCTGAAATTCTCTTTGGCCTAACGGCCGGCGGCGAGATGTGCTTTCGTCTCAAGGAGAATGCGGCCAACATGGCTGGGTCGGGAGCAGAAATCATCAGCGCAACCGGGAAGGCTGTATAATGGCCGAGGCCTATATCTGCGACTACATCCGCACGCCGATCGGACGCTTCGGCGGTTCGTTGTCGGCGGTCCGTGCCGACGATCTCGGCGCTATACCTCTGAAGGCGCTGGTCGAGCGCAATCCAAACATCGACTGGGCTGCCATCGACGACATCGTCTATGGCTGCGCCAACCAGGCCGGCGAGGACAACCGCAATGTGGCGCGCATGGCGCTGCTGCTGGCCGGCCTGCCGAAGGAGGTTTCGGGCTCGACCGTCAACCGTCTCTGCGGTTCGGGCATGGATGCGGTGATGATTGCTGCCCGCGCCATCAAGGCCGGCGAGGCGGAGCTGATGATATCAGGCGGCGTCGAATCGATGAGCCGCGCTCCGTTCGTGCTGCCGAAGGCAGAGACCGCCTTTTCGCGCAATGCCGAGATTTACGACACCACGATCGGCTGGCGCTTCATCAATCCGCTGATGAAGAAGCAATACGGCGTCGATTCGATGCCGGAGACCGGCGAGAACGTGGCGGAAGAGTTCGCTGTCTCCCGCGCCGACCAGGACGCATTTGCCGTGCGCAGCCAGGACAAGGCTGTAGCCGCACAAGCCAATGGCCGGCTGGCAAAGGAAATCACGCCGGTGACGATCGCGCAGCGCAAGGGCGATCCGGTCGTTGTCGACAGAGATGAGCATCCCCGCGGCGGCACGTCGATCGAAGCGTTGGCCAAGTTGCCGACGCCGTTCCGGCAAGGCGGCACGGTTACGGCCGGCAATGCCTCGGGCGTCAATGACGGCGCCGCGGCGCTGATCGTCGCCTCGGAAGCAGCCGCGAAAAGATACGGGTTGACGCCGATCGCCCGTATCCTCGGCGGTGCCACCGCCGGCGTCGCGCCGCGCATCATGGGCATCGGTCCGGTGCCGGCCACGCAGAAGCTGTGTGCCCGGCTCGGCCTGAAGCCACAACAGTTCGATGTCGTCGAGCTCAACGAGGCCTTTGCCTCGCAAGGCATCGCCGTGCTGCGCCAGCTCGGCATTGCCGAGGATGCGGAGCACGTCAACCCGAATGGCGGTGCCATCGCGCTCGGCCATCCGCTCGGCATGTCCGGCGCGCGCATATCAGGCACGGCGGCGCTGGAGCTGCGCGAACGTAGCGCCCGCTATGCACTTGCCACCATGTGCATCGGGGTCGGCCAGGGGATCGCGGTGGCGCTGGAGAGATTGTGAGCAAGCGTCGATTTGCCGGACCATTTAATGGCGCGTTCCGCCCACTCAAATTTGACCATGTGGACAAAAGCCGGGCACCGTTCCATAGTTCCTTCGCTGATATTCCAGAGAAGAGAGCCGGCTCGACACGGCGCCAATCAGAGGGGCATGCAATGGACAACGGGAAGAGCAGAATCCAATCGAAACGCGAAGAGCTTTCGCGCCGCAACGTGCTGGAGCTGGGCGCGCTCGGCCTGGCGGCGGCGATGCTGCCGGGCAGCGCCTTTGCCAAGACCAAGAAGCTGAAAGTGGCGGCTATCTTCGCCACGCCGATCGAGGAGCCGTGGGACAACCAGATCCACGTTGCCCTGCAGAAGGCCGAGAAGGAACTCGGCATCGAATACAAATGGTCGGAGAAGGTGCAGACGGCCGATTTCAGCCGCGTCATGCGCGAATATGCGCAGGGCGGCTATGAGCTGGTGCTGGGCGATGCCTTCGCCGCCGAGCGCGAATCGCGCAGGACCGCCAAGCAGTTCCCGAAGACCGCCTTCCTGTTCGGCTCCGGCGCCGGGCCGGCCGAGCCGAATTTCGGCGTCTTCGACAACTGGATCCACGAGCCGGCCTATCTGTCCGGCATGATCGCCGGAAAAATGTCGAAATCGGGCACGATCGGCGCCGTCGCGGCGATGGGCATTCCGGAAGTGAACCGGCTGGTCAACGCCTTCTTTGCCGGCGCCAGGGAGGTCAATCCCGACATCAAGAAGAAGGTCGCCTTCATCGGCTCGTTCTTCGATCCGCCAAAGGCAAAGGAAGCGGCGGTCGCCCAGATCGACGCCGGCGTCGACGTCATCTATGCCGAGCGCTTCGGCGTCATCGAAGCGGCGGCGGAGAAGAAGATCCTCGCTATCTCCAACATGTCGGACCAGTCGAGCCTCGGCCCCGACACCGTGATCACCGGGCCGGTCTGGGACATGTATCCGACCGTCGAGCAGGCGATCAAGCTGGTCAAGGCCGGCGTCTTCACCGCGCAGGATTACGGCGATTTCTCGCGCATGGCCAAGGGCGGCTCCTATCTCGCGCCCTACCACAAGTTCGACAAGACGCTGCCGGCCGAGGTCAAGGAACTGGTCGAGAAGAAGAAGGCCGAGATCCTCGACGGCAATTTCCGCGTCGACGTCGATGAGAATACGCCGGTCTCGGACTGAGCGCTGTCTTTTGGGGGTCCGGTGCTTGTCGCACCCCCCTCTGGCCTGCCGGCCATCTCCCCCTCAAGGGGGGAGATTAGCAGCTTCGCCGACAGCACCTCTTCTTCAGCGCTGACGATTTGCGAAAGCCGAAGTGACATCCGATCTCCCCCCTTGAGGGGGAGATGGCCGGCAGGCCAGAGGGGGGTGCAGCGCATTCCCGTCGATCAAACCTGAACCGTAAAGCCAATTCCGATCGGGAGCACCCTTGTCAACGCCTGCCCCTCTCATCGAAATGCGCGGCATCTCCAAGAGCTTTGGCGCCGTCCAGGCGAACGAGGCCGTCGATCTCAGCGTCGCGCCGGGTGAAATCCTCGGGCTGCTCGGCGAAAACGGTGCCGGCAAGACGACGCTGATGAACGTGCTGTTCGGCGCCTATGCGCCCGATGCCGGCGAGATCCTGGTGCAGGGCCGGTCGGTGGCGATCAACAGTTCGGCCGATGCGCTGGCCGTCGGCATCGGCATGGTGCACCAGCATTTTCATCTCGCACCACGGCTTTCGGTGCTGGAGAACCTCTTGATCGGCATTCCCGGCAGATCGGGCCGGATCGACCGCGCCGGCGGGCTGGCGCGGCTCGCCGAGATCGGCCGCCAGCACGGGCTGACGCTCGACCCGGACCTCCCCGTCTCGGCGCTGTCGGTCGGCGAGCAACAGCGGCTCGAAATCGTCAAGGCGCTGTTTCGCGGCGCAAGGCTGCTGATCCTCGACGAGCCGACGGCGGTGTTGGCACCAACCGAGGTCGACGGGCTGTTTTCGGCGCTGCGCTCGATGGCGGCACAAGGGCTCGGCATCATTTTCATCTCGCATAAGCTCAACGAGGTGCGAGCGCTGACGCATCGCTGCGTCGTGCTCCGGCATGGGCGCGTTGCCGGCCGCGTCGATGCGCCGGCCAGCACCACGTCGTCGGAGATGGCGCGGCTGATGTGCGGCCACGAGATCGTGCCTCCGGCCAGAGGACCGTCGATGCCGGGTGCGGCCGTGCTGACCCTCGACGGTATCTCGACATCGCATCATTCCGGCATGGCGCTGCGCGATGTTTCGCTGTCGGTTCGTGGCGGCGAGATCCTCGGCATCGCCGGCGTCTCCGGCAATGGCCAGCGCGCGCTTGCCGAGGTCATCTCCGGCGTGCGTGCGCCCGATGCCGGGAAGATGACCATAGCCGGCAAAACGGTTTCGCGGTTCTCGCCGAGCACAGTGCAGGCGCTCGGCCTCGGCCGCATCCCGGAAGACCGTATGACGACAGGGCTGGTCACCAATCTGCCGCTCGCCGATTCGATGGTGCTGCCGCGCATCGGCACGGCGGCGTTCAGCCGCAACGGCCTGCTCAAGCCGGATGGGATCCGCGCCTTCGCCGAGGCACAGATCAAAGCCTACGATATACGTTGCCCCGGGCCGATGACGCGCGCCGGGGCGCTTTCCGGCGGCAATCTGCAGAAGGCGCTTTTGGCGCGCGAACTCGCCTTCGATCCGAAGGTGCTGATCGTTTCGCAGCCGACTCGCGGCCTCGACATCGGCGCCGCGCGCTTCATCCACGAAAAATTCCTCGACATGCGCGCCAAGCGCTGCGGCATCATTGTCATCGGCGAGGATCTGGAAGAGTTGCTGATGCTCTCGGATCGTATCGCGGTGATGTATGAAGGCCGCATCGTCGGCACGCTGAACAGCGCCGACGCCAGCATCGCCAGACTCGGGTTGATGATGACCGGAGCGGAGGGCCATGCCTGATGTTCCGTCTCGAGGCCCGCACCTCAACGCCCGCCTGGTTCAATCTGGCGCTGCCGCTGCTCGCTATCGGCGCGACGCTGATCCTGTGCAGCGGCCTCATCGCACTGGCCGGCGCCGGCGTCGTCGAGGCTTATGGCGTTATGTTTTCGGCGTCTTTGGGCGACAGCTACGCCATCACCGAAACGCTGGTGCGTGCCGCGCCGATGATCTTCACCGGACTGGCCGTGGCGGTCGCCTTCCGCGCCAAATTCTGGAACATCGGCGCCGAAGGGCAATTGCTGGCTGGTGCGGCGGCGAGCTGTGCCGTCGGTGCAATCCCGATGCCGGGGCCGCTCGCCATGCTGCTGATGGCGCTGGCGGGCGCTGCCGCCGGCGCGGCCGTCGCCCTGATCCCCGCCACGCTGAGGGTAAAATTCAGGGTCGATGACGTGGTCAGCTCACTGCTGCTCAACTCGGTCATTTTCTATGCACTGATGGCGCTGATCGAGGGGCCATGGAAGGACAGTTTCAGCGGCTACCCGATCTCGCCGCCGATCGAGGATACGGCCAATTTTCCGGTGCTGCTCGAAGGCACACGGCTGCATCTCGGCGTCGTCGCGGCGCTGGTCGCGGCACCGGTCATCTGGTTCGTGGTCGCGCGCACCACGCTCGGCTTCCGCATCAGGGTCACCGGCGAAAACCCCGAGGCGGCGCGCTATGGCGGCATCAATGTCGAGCGGGTGCTGATTTCGACGGCGCTGCTGTCTGGCGCATTGGCCGGCCTTGCCGGCGTCGGCGAGGTCGGCGGCGTGCATTTCCAGGTGATGAGCGACATCTCGCCGGGCTATGGCTATTCCGGCATCGTCGTCGCCATGCTGGCGAGGCTCAATCCGCTCGGCGTCGTGCCGGCGGCGATCTTCCTTGCCGCCGTCATGACCGGCGCCGAGGCGATGTCGCGGGCGACCGGCGTTCCGGCCTTCCTCAGCGATGTCATCCAGGGAACGGCGCTGCTCGCCATGCTGGTGGCGCTGCTGTTCACCGCCTATCGCATCCGTCGCGTGGGAATAGCCAAATGAGCGTGGTGCTGGAACAGATCTTCCAGGTCGGCTTCCTGGCCGCCATCATCCGCATCGCCACGCCGCTGGCCTTCGCGACGCTGGGCGAGATGTTCTCCGAGCGCGCGGGGGTGCTCAATCTCGGCATCGAAGGCATCATGCTTTTGTCGGCGATGACCGGCTTCACCGCGGCGAGCCTCAGCGGCAGCCTCTGGCTTGGCGTGCTAGCGGCGGTGCTGACCGGGGCGCTGATGGGCGCCGTGCACGCGCTGTTCACGGTTGCGCTCGGCCTCAGCCAGCATGTCTGCGGCATCGGCGTGACGCTGTTCTCGTCGGGCCTTGCCTATTTCCTCTACCGGCTGATCTTCGGCCAGCAATCGGTGCCACCGAACATCAAGGGGTTCGAGACGCTGCCGATCCCGATCCTGTCCGGCATTCCGGTGCTCGGGCCGGCGGTGTTCAACCAGTTTTCGCTGGTCTACATGGCGATGCTGGCCATTCCCCTGGCCGCCTTCGTGCTCTACCGCACGCCTTGGGGCCTGTCGGTCCGCATGGTCGGCGAAAACCCGCGCGCCGCCGATTCGGCCGGCGTCAGCGTCGTTGCAACACGCTTCCAGGCGGTGATCCTCGGCGGTGCCTTGATGGGACTGGCCGGTGCCTTCCTGTCGATGGCGCAATTCAACGCCTTCACCTTCGGCGTGGTTTCGGGGCGTGGCTGGGTGGCAATCGCGCTCGTCGTTTTCGGCCGCTGGGATCCGTGGCGATCGGCAGGCGCGGCACTGCTGTTTGCCTTCGTCGATGCCCTGCAGTTGCGCATGCAGGCGAGCGGGCTTGGCCATATCCCCTACGAGGCCTTCCTGATGCTGCCGTTCATCTTCACCATCGTCGCTATGGCGGTGATGTCGCGCAATGCGGTGGCCCCGTCGGCGCTGCTCAAGCCGTTCCGGCGCGAAGAGCGGTAGCGGCGCTTCGCCTTTCACATCGCGGTGAAGCCGTTATCGACGAACAGATGGGCGCCGTTGACGAAGCTGGCCTCGTCGCTGGCCAGGAACAGGGCTGCCTTCGCGACCTCTTCCGGCTCGCCGATCCGCCCTTGTTGCGCCGCCATTGCCGCGTCGGAGACATCGACGCCGAGTTTGTCGAGATCGGCGACCTCGCGCAGGCCATGCGGTGTCCTGATGAAGCCTGGACAGACCGCATTGCAGCGGATGTTGCGGTCGCGGAACTCGACGGCGATGGCGCGCGCGAACATGTGGCAGGCGCCCTTGGTGGTGTCGTAAAGCACCTCCATCGGCGTCGCCGCCACCGCCGAGATCGACGAGGTGCAGACGATGGAACCACCGCCGGCGGCGATCATGCCGGGCAGCACGGCGCGCGCCATCAGGAACATCGAACGCACATTGACGGCATGCAGCCAGTCCCATTCCTGCAGCGTGGTCTCCAGGAAGGGTTTGATGACGAGGGTGCCGGCGTGGTTGAACAGAACCGTGACCGGGCCGAATTTTTCCGTCGCGCCCTTCACCGCCGCTTCGACCTGTGCCTCATCCGATACGTCGGCGACCCAGTGTTCGGCGACATGGCCGCGTTGCCTGATTGCCGCTGCGGTGGCCGCCGCCGCTTCGCCGTTGCGGTCGACGATCGCCACCTTGGCGCCCTCGGCCGCGAAAAGCTCCGAGGCCGCACCGCCCATTCCTGTCGCGCCACCCGAAATGATGGCGACCTTGCCGGCCAGTCTTGTCCCCATGGTTTGCTCCCTGCTGCCTTGCCGTGACGTCGCGGCTTTCCGCTGAAGCGATGCTATCCCTCATCCATTGGATGGCCAAGGAGCCACAGACACATGGACCTGACGTTTCCTGCCGTCACCCCGGCATGCCGCAAAAGGCAGCGCTAAGCAGTAAAAGCACTAACTTGTCCGCCGTTTGGAGAAAATTGTTCTAAGGATCGCGCGAAAATAGCACTCGACAAAGTCTACTGATTTTATAGATTAAGCGCCGAGACGGAGGTCGATATGTCCTATAGCCAGAACGCTCAGACTGCCCGCAAAGGCCAAAGGCTGGGTTCCGACCAGGTGTGGCGGCCGGCCTATGCCGGTGCTTTCGCCTATCTCGTCTTTGCCCTTGCGTTTGTATTCACCGGGGCAGTGGTACTGGGGCTGATCCCCTGATTGTCAAGGCTCTGATCATCGAGGCTTCCTCGGGATAGCGGCCTGCCGTTTGCAGAAATTCCGGAGTTGATGAACCGAATGCCGGTGTGCATTTGCGCGCCCTGATTCCAACGTGATGGAGGAGATGGCAATGCCGATCGAGTTCACGCATGTTCCCGGTAAGATCCACGCTGCCGACGCCAGCTTTTTCTATGACTTTGTCGAGACCGCGACGAAGCTGTCACTGATCGAGGATGCTGGATTCCAGAGGATCGTCATCGACGACCAGGCCGGGCTGCTGACCAATATGGACCTTGCCGCCCAGACGCTGGACCGGACCTCGTCCCTGGAGGTCGTGCTCACGCATTGGGCAGGCGTGATCGAACCAACCGTGGCGGCGCGGCAGCTCGCTGCCCTCGACGCGAGAAGCGGTGGCCGGCTGTCGCTCAGGATGCTCAGCGAGCCGCTGAGCGACGACGATGCCGAGGCACGTCCGGCCGGCCACACAGTGGTCTGGCAACGCATTGATGAATATCTGGTGCTGCTGAAGCGGTTGTGGTCGAACGACAGGCCGTTCGACCATGAAGGCACCTTTTACAGCATCAAAGGCGGCTATGTGCCGCGCAAGGGGCCGCATGGTGCCGATGTGACCATCCGCATGGGCGGGCAGTCGGGCACTGCGCTCAGGGTCGCGGGCAGGCATGCGGACGTGTTCGAGCTGGCGCCTGGCTCGCTTGCAGAAATTCACCAGTCAATGGAGCGCGTACGCGGCGCTGCTGCCGAACACGGCCGGGCCGGCAAGCTGCGTTTCGCGCTTCCCGTCCGAATCCGTTCGGAAGACAAATCGGCCGCTTCCTGCCAGAAGGCGCTCGAACTTGCCGGGCCGCCGGCGCAGGTCGCGCTGTCGCTGCTTTCCTACGCCGCTTTGGGGATCAAGGAGTTCATGATCGTCGGCGTCGACAGGCCACGCGAGATTGCGACCGCCGGCCGCGAGGCGATCGCGCTCTTGCGCAATTCACTGGCACGGCGCGAGGCCGATGTCCCTCAGCCGGGGGCGTTTGCGTCACGCGCGACACAGGGAGCACGCGCCGGCTGCTGAAGAGCCACCGTCGTCCCGCGCCTTGGTGACGGGTCTACCACCATTCCGGGAAAGCCGCGTAAGCGGCCTTGGCCAGCGTCGGGATCTCCTCGTCGGGAACCGAGTTGTAGGGCCAGAGCAATCGCGGACCGAGCGGCGCCCAGCCGCCGGCCGCCGCCATCGCCTTGTCGAGTGCTGCATCGCTGACATCGTAACGGGTGCGAAACGGTAGAACATGTGCGGCGAGGAACGCCCATATGCGGGCCTCGACCTCGGCAGCTGCGACCATGTCGGTGCGGATCATCTGCCACCACTGCACCGCGCCCTTCGGGTTGAGGCAGGCAACGTTGGAATAGCTGCCATGGGCACCTCCAGCATAGCCTGTTGCCAGCGTGTGGCCGGGGACGAAGACGGAAAATCCGTCCAGTTTGCGGCGCATGTCGGCATACCAGCCGGCGTCGCCGCCCGGCAGCTTGGCGCCGACCAGCGATGGCACGGCCGCACGCAGACTGGCGATGCCGTCGAGCGTCAGGTGGCGCTTGGCGTGCGGCGGATTGTAGAGCACCAGCGGTGTTTCAGGCGCGGCCTCGCACAGGCCGCCGGCAAAGCGCATGACCTCGTCGTCGCTGGGCGGCCACCAGTCGGGCAGCGTGAACTGCACCGCCGCCGGGCGAAGTCCGGCGACCCGCGTCAGTCGCTCGAGCGCGACGCGCGGATTGGACTGGCTGATGCCGATCTGGAAAGGAAGGCGCGCGCGGCCGGCTATGGTTGCGACCAACTCACAAAGCCGGTCGAATTCGGGCTCGGTCTGGCAATGGAATTCGCAGGCCGTGCCATTGGAATAGACGCCGTCGATGCCTGAGGCGCAGAGCCGGGCGATCGTCTCTTCCGTCGCCTGCCAGTCGATCGCTCCGCGATCGTCGATGGCCAGCATCACCGCGCCCCAGATGCCGCGCGGTGCGTGTGCGGGCAAGCGGGCCAGATGGTCGTCGAGGTCAGCGTCCACCGGCGATCTCGTGTTCGCGGCGGGTTTCGTTCGACGCGAAGGCAGCCTCGATAATGGCGACGATCTTGCGCGCATAGATGCCGTCGACCGGCACCGGCGTGTCATCGGCAATGGCATCGCGCATTGCGCTCCATTCGCGCACCAGCGCGTTATGCATCCAGTTCGGCTCAAAGGAACCGGGCAGCTCGGTCCAGACCGTCTCGCGGCCAAGCATGGTGCCGCGGTCCATGTCGATGCGCAGCGTTCCCCGCTCGCAGACCAGATCCATGGCATAGGTGGTGGCGCCGGTGCGATAGCCGACGCTCTGCACCTGGCCGATGCCGCCGCCGGCGAAGCGCAATCCGAGCAGAGCGCTGTCGTCTGCTTCCTGGTCATGGAACTTGGCGCCGAGCATGCCGCTCACCGACACGACATCGTCATCCATCAGCCAGACCAGGCGATCGACCGCGTGGATGCCGGCCGTCAACAGCATGCCGCCGCCGGTCGCCTTGCGCAGATGCCAGTCGCGGCGATTGTGCTCCATCCACAGCTTGATGATCCAGCTCGATCCGGCGAGCGGCCGGCCGAGCTCGCCTTCCTCCAGAATTTGCCTGGCCGCCATGCAGGGCAGGGCGAAATGCATCAGGTGGGCGACCATCAGCTTGACGCCATCCTTGGCCACGGCGGCGTTGATCGCATCGCAGGCAGCCACCGTCGGCGCCATAGGTTTTTCGAGCAGGATATGCTTGCCGGCCTTTGCCGCGCCGATGGCCATTTCGGCATGGAGATGGTGCGGGCTGGCAATGAGGACCGCATCGACCTCCTTGTCGTCCAGCAGCCTTCGCCAGTCCGCGTAGCCGCGGCCGCCATGTTCAGCGGTGAATTGCTGCAGTGCGTCGGCATTTCCTCGAGAGGCGGCGACGAGGCGAATGCCGCCAACCTCACGGATTGCCCGCGCATGGGCTGCGCCGAAATCGCCGGCGCCGATAATTCCTATTCCAATCATGGTCCTGCCTTTTGATAAGCGGCGTCGATCAGCGACATCGCCGCAACATAATCTTCGATGGACACCGGCGGAGGCGCCTTTCTGGCCAGCCGGTCAAGCGTATCGCGTATGAACAGACGGTAGCGCGTTGCCGGCAGTTCGACCGGCAAGTCGACGATTGCCGCGTCGTCGAGCGTTGCGCAGATAACATGGTCGCCATGATCGATGAGGGTGGCATTGGCACTGACGATGCGCCACTCGAAGTCACCGCCGGGGCGCATCGAAGCAAAGGAGTAACCGGCCTCGACGATGAACAGCGCGCCGGCCTCGTCTTCCAGCACCAGAAGTGCGTGATCCTCGACCGGGCCGGGATGGATGCGGTTCGCGATCGAAACGCTTTTCAGGCCGAGTTTGCCGGTTGCGAGGCTGAGTGCCGCGTCGACGCCGTGTATGCCGAGATTCCTCAACGCACCCCCGCCACCAACCGCCGGGTCGAGCACCCAGGCGACACCGTCGGCGATGTAGCGTTGCGGTGGGCCGTTGACCAGCCGGAACTGGCAATGCGCCACGGGGCCGGCGCGACCTTGCCGGCGCAGCCGTTCAAGGCCGGCAACGGCCGGCCCGAAACGGTTGGGCAGGGGAACAGCGACAAAAGCCTGGTACTGCCTGGCAAGGTCGCGCAGCGCCATCAGTTCCCTCGTATGGCTGGCCGCCGGCTTCTCCAGGATCAGCGGTATCCTTGCCGCGATGATCGCACGTGCCCGCGCCGGCACCATCGAAGGGTGCCCCATCAACAGGATCACATCCGGCGGGCTGGAGAGTATCTCCTTGAAATCTTCGATAAACGGCAGGTCGTGGTGCGCGGCGAACGCATGCGCTTGGCCAGGGTTCTCGTCCCAGATACCGGCGATCTCCGCACCGTGAAAGCGTGCGGCGTCGAGGTGCATTTCGGCGTGCCAGTGGCTCGAGCCGGCGAGGATAATCTTCATTCGGAGGCAGCACGTTTGCTATGGGCTTGCAGGATATCCTACAAGTAGCTATACGACAAGCGGCGGGCAAGCTTCAGCGGATGATGAAAGCAGTGGGATGGCGGAACTGAAGTCGATCGAACCGTTGAGCAGACCACCGCTGCTGCACGTCACCGTGCAGGAAAGCCTCAGGGCCTATATCGAAAGCAACCAGCTCAAGGCCGGCGATCCTTTGCCGCCGGAGACGTTCCTGGCGCAGCGGCTCGGCGTCGGCCGCAACTCCGTGCGCGAAGCCATCAAGGCGCTGGAATCGATCGGCATCCTGGAGACGCGACGCGGCATCGGCGTGTTCGTCAAGGAGTTCTCGTTCAAGCCGCTGCTGGACAACCTGGCCTACGGTTTGCAGGATTCGCTGCGCGACGTCGAAGAGCTGCGCGAAATCCGTCGCGTGCTGGAAACCGGCCTCATCGCCAAGACGATCGAGATGATCAGCGCCGAAGATATCGAAGCGCTGCGCCAGTTGACCGAGCGCATGCGGCAACGTGCCGAGCGCCATGAGAGCTTCGCCGAAGAGGACCAGCAATTCCATCAGCTGCTGTTCCGCTGCCAGAACAATCGCATGCTGAGCGCGCTGATCGACATCTTCTGGATGGCGTTCAACAAGGCCTCGAATTTCACCAATCTCGACAATCCGACGCCGCTGGCGACATGGCGCGACCATCACGAGATCGTCGAGGCTGTCGCCGCCAAGGATGTCGACCAGGCGCGTCGGCGGCTCGATGACCATTACCGGGGGATCCAGCGGGTTATCGCCAAAAACCGAGCAAGCTGAAGAACAACCTGACTATGCCAAGGGAGGAAACCATGCGCATCAGGACCATCGCATTCTCAGTCGCCGGGCTGCTGCTCGCCAGCATTGCCCCATTGACCAGTGTCCAGGCACAAAGCGCCAAGACCATTGCGGGCGGCTTCGACGTCGGCCCCGGCGGTTTTCCCAAGAACTTCAACCCGCTGGTCGCGACCGGCGGCTACACCTGGCTCAGCACCTATTTTGAACCGCTGGTCATCTACAATGCCGGGCTGACCGAGATCGAAGGCGACCTCGCCAAGGACTACAAGATCAGCGACGACCAGCTGAGCTATACGTTCAACCTGGTCAACGAGACCTGGCACGACGGCAAGCCGTTCACCTCGAAGGACGTCAAGTTCACCCTCGAGCTTGCCAGGAACAAGGCCTCCGGCAGCCTGTTTGCCGCCCGCCTCGCCGACATCGCCTCGATCGATGCGCCGGATGACCACACCGCAGTGGTGAAGCTATCGAAACCGAACGGCTCGTTTCTATCCATCCTCTCGCAGCTGATGATCCTGCCGGAGCATGCCCTGGCCGCTCTGCCGCCGGAATCGCTGGCGACAAGCACCTGGTGGTCGACCACACCGGTCGGCACCGGCCCGTTCAAGTTCAAGCGCTACGTGACCGACCAATATGTCGAACTGGCAGCCGATGACGATTATCGCGGCGGCAAGCCGAAGGTAGACGTGCTCATCAACCGCTATTTCGAGTCGCCGGCGGCGGCCGTTGCCGCACTCCGTGCCGGCGAAATCCAGTTCACCTATGTCGAGCCCGACGATGCGGCATCGTTCAAGAGCGACAGCAATTTCAAGGTGATCGAAGGTGCCTCGTACGTGGTCAACTATATCGGCCTGAACCAGAAGGTCGACCTGTTTAGGGATATCCGTGTCCGCCAGGCGATCATGTACGCGATCGATCGCAACGCCATCATCGACAGCCTCTACGGCGGTGCCGCCGAGCCAGCCAATTGCGGCTATGTCGCGCCGCATCTCGTTCCCGCAGGCCTCGAACCCTATGCCTACGATCCGGCAAAGGCCAAGGCGCTGCTGAGCGAGGCCGGCTGGGACAAGATCAACGGCGACAAGCCGATCACCTTGCTGACCTATTACGGCTCGCCGCAAGCGGCCAATGTGATGGCCGCTGTCCAGTCGATGCTGGCCGAGGTCGGCATCAATGTGGTGCCGCGGGTCGTCGATACGCCGACCTACAACGGCATCGTCTACAAGCAAGGCACGCCGGACTGGAACGCCTTTCCGATGGTCTATGCCGGCCTGCAGAACGGCCCCAACCCGGCCGGCCTCAATCCCGGCCTCAACAAGTCGCAGATCCCGCCGGCAGGCTTCAACACCATGCGCATCGAGTTCGACGATCTGAGCACCGCATTGGACGCCGCGCTAGGCCAAACCGATCCGGCCAAGCTCGATCAATCCTGGCAGGGGGTCTGCAAGGTGATGAACAAGGAGCTACCCTGGGCGACGTTGTGGGTGGCCAACCGCTATGGCGTAGCCTCCAACAAGCTGCATGACTTCGTCTGGACGCCGGCGCCGGGCGGCGGCCCCTACGCAGCTCACCCCGAGCGCTGGGACATCCAGTAAGAAACCCGCAAGCAAGCGAGCAGGCGGGACCACTTTGCCGCCGCCTGCCACCGCCACGGAAAGCCCATGTTGAGCTTCATCGCCCGCCGCAGCGCCACAGGATTGCTGATGCTGGTCGCGCTCAGCGTCCTCATCTTCATCCTGTTGCGGCTGGCGCCGGGCGATCCGATCGACGCCTATATCAACCCATCGGTCCCCATGTCGGCTTCCGACCTCGAGGGCCTGCGCGAACGGCTCGGGCTCGATCGGCCGCTTCCCGTGCAATATCTCGCCTGGCTGCGCGCGGCGCTGAGCGGTGACTTCGGCTATTCGATCCAGCGCAGCGGCGTTGCCGTGCTGCCACTGGTCATGGAACGCATCGGCCCGACGGCGCTGCTGATGGGTACGGGCCTGGCGATCGCCATCGTGCTCGGCATTTCCGCCGGCATTTTCAGCGCGGTGCGCCGTAACGAACCATCCGACATCGCGCTGTCGGTGCTGTCGTTTATCGGTATCTCCAGCCCGGCTTTTCTGACAGCGCTGCTCGGTCTCTATTTCTTCTCGGTGCTGCTGCGCTGGGCGCCGTCCGGCGGCATGCAGACCGCGGGTGCGCCGTTCTCGGCGACGGATGTGCTTGCGCACCTCGTCCTGCCCGCCTGCCTGCTGTCCGTCGGCCATGCCGCGGTGATCATGCGTTACATGCGCGCCTCGCTGCTGGAAGTGCTCAACCAGGATTACGTGCGGACGGCGCGTGCCAAGGGCGTGCGCGAGTTCTGGGTGATCATCAAGCACGCGACCCGCAATGCGCTCTTGCCGGTCATTACCTTGATCGGCTCGACTGTCGGCATCGCCATCGGCGGCGCCATCTTCCTGGAAAGCGTGTTCAACTGGCCGGGCATGGGACTGCTTCTGGTCAACGCCGTCGGCACCCGCGATTACCCGGTGATCATGGGCGCTACCCTGGTGATCGGCGTTTGCGTCATCCTGGTCAACCTGTTGACCGACGTCGTCTATGCCGTCGTCGACCCGCGCATTCAGGTGGCATGATGGCAATCACGGCGCCAGATCCTACAGTTGACCCGACAGCCGTGCCGCAAACCAAAGGCCCGCTTCGCCGCGCGCTCGACCGCTTTTTTGAAAACCGCGCGGCGCGTGCCGGGCTTTTGGTCGTCATCCCGATCCTGCTGGCGGTTTCGACGTATCCTTTGTGGTGGGCGTTCGGTCCTAACACCATCGACCTCCGAGCAATGAACAAGGCGCCGTCGGCCATTCATTGGCTGGGCAGCGACGGCGTCGGGCGCGACGTCATGGCCCGGTTGCTGCAAGGCGGGCGGATCTCATTGCTGGTTGCCGTCAGCTCGGTCGCCATCTCCACCGTCATCGGCTTCCTGGTCGGTGCCGTCGCCAGCTTTGGCGGGCGTCTTGTCGACGGCACGGTGATGCGCCTGGTCGACCTGGCGATGACGCTGCCGCCGGTGATCTTCCTGCTGGTGCTGGCTTCGATCGCCGGCACCGGCATCGCCCCGACCATCCTGGTGATCTCGCTGCTCTCCTGGCCGGTGCTGTCGCGCATGGTGCGTGCCCGGCTGCTCGAACTGCGCGAGCGCGACTTTGTCGTCGCCGCCCGCGGCATGGGGGCAGGGCTGCCGCATCTCTTGTTCCGGCACGGCCTGCCCAATTGCATCGATATCCTGGTCGTCTACGCCACCTTACAGATCGCCAACGCCATCCTGCTCGAGGCCGGCCTGTCCTTCCTCGGCCTCGGCATCGCACCGCCCGAAGCCAGCTGGGGCAACATGCTCAATCTCGCCCGCTCCACCGTCGTGCTTGAAAATTACCCCTGGCAATGGATGTTCCCGGGCGCCGCACTGGTGCTCACCGTGCTCGCCATCAACTTCATCGGCGACGGCCTGCGCGATGCATTCGACCCCCGCTCCGATCTCAACTGACCTCAAAGGTTCATCAAAATGCCCCTGTTTACCGGCGTCGTGCCACCTGTCGTCACCCCGCTCAATGCCGATTTCAGCATCGACTTCCCGTCGTTCACCCGCACTATCGAGAACCTGCTCGACGGTGGTGTTCACGGGCTGTTTGTGCTCGGCTCGACCAGCGAGGTGGTCTTCCACGACGAGGCGGGCCGCAGGGCCATCCTCGAGCACGCGGTCAAGGTCAATAACGGCCGGGTTCCGATCTTCGCTGGGGTCATCGACCCGACTACCGACCGCGTCATCAACCACGCCCGGATCGCCAGATCGGCCGGCGCCGACGCCATCGTCGTCACCGCGCCGTTTTATACCCGCACCAGCCAGCCGGAGATCGGCGACCACTTCCGCTATATCAAGGATGCGATCGACATTCCGGTCATCGCCTACGATATCCCGGTCTGCGTTCACATCAAGCTGGAGCGCAAGACCACGGTCGGCCTCGCCAGGGAAGGCGCCATCGCGGGCATCAAGGATTCCAGCGGCGATGACGGCAATCTGCGTTACGTGCTCAAGGACATGGCCGACGATCCCAGTTTTTTCGGCATGACCGGTTCCGAGATCCTGGTCGACAGTGTGCTGGCGATGGGTGCGCATGGCGTCGTGCCGGGCCTCGCCAATGTCGACCCGCATGGTTATGTCAGGCTGTGGAAGCTGACGCAGGCGGGCCAGCATGCCGAAGCCCGCCTGGAGCAGGAGCGGTTGTTGAAACTGTTCGAGATCGTCTGGATCTCGCTCGGCAGGACCAGCGCCGGCTCGGCCGGCGTCGGCGCCTTCAAGGCGGCGATGAAGAGCCTCGGCATCATCGCCTCGAACACCATGGCGCGGCCGCAACGCAGCCTGAACGAGGAGGAAACCGCGAAGGTCGACGCGATCCTTCGCGATGTGGGGCTGCTCCGCTGAGCGTCGCGCCGATCCTCTCGATTTCCGGCCTGCGCTCGGTGTTCCGCATCGCGGGCCGCGACATCGCGGCGGTAAGGGATGTCGACCTGACGATCGGTGCCGGCGAGACGGTGGCGCTCGTCGGCGAATCCGGATCCGGCAAATCCGTCACCAGCCTGTCGATCATCGGCCTGTTGCCGAAAAGGGTCGGACATATCGCAGAGGGGTCGATCGCGCTGCGGCGCAAGAACGGCACGGTCACCGAGCTGACCAGCCTCGATGCCGAGTCGCTGCGCAAGATACGCGGCAACGAGATCGGCATGGTGTTCCAGGAGCCGATGACCAGCCTAAACCCGGTCTACACGATTGGCGAGCAGATCGCCGAACCGATCCGCATCCATCTCGGCAAATCGCACCGCGAGGCAGAAGCAGACGCGGTGCGGCTGCTGGAACAGGTCGGCATTCCCGATCCGAAGCGGCGGGCGCGGCAATATCCACACGAACTTTCGGGCGGGATGCGCCAGCGTGCTACCATAGCCATGGCCCTGTCCTGCGATCCAGGCTTGCTGATCGCCGACGAGCCGACGACCGCGCTGGACGTCACCATACAGGCCCAGATCCTCGATCTTTTGGCCGAACTGCAGGCGCAGCGCGGCATGGGCATCCTGTTCGTCACCCACAATCTCGGAGTCGTCGCCGAAATCGCCGACCGGGTGGCGGTGATGTATGCCGGGCGTATCGTCGAATCGGGTCCGGTGAGCGAGGTGTTCACCCGTCCGCGCCATCCCTATACCGCAGGGTTGATGCGCTCGGTGCCGCGGCTCGGCCAGGCCACGGCGCTGAAGGCGGCGGGAACGCCGCTGCCGACCATTGCCGGAAATGTTCCGTCGCTCGCCTTGCTGCCCAAGGGCTGTTCCTTCGCGCCGCGTTGCCCGATGGCTATCGCTGCCTGCCGCGCCGCGGTCCCGCCATTGTTTGGGGCGACGCCGACCCAGCAAAGCCGCTGCCTGCGTTGGGAGGAGCTCTGATGGCCGACGCCCCTTTCCTCGCTGTCAAAAACCTGACCAAGCATTTTGCGCCGACAGCGTTCTCGCGCGGACCCGTCGTAAGGGCGTTGGAGGATATTTCTTTCGATATCGGGCGTGGCCAGGTGGTCGGTCTGGTCGGCGAATCCGGCTCCGGCAAGACGACGATCGGCCGCTCGGTGCTGCGTCTGATCGAGCCGACATCCGGCCAAATCAGCTATGACGGCACCGACATCACCAGGCTGGGTGCCGCCCAGTTGCGCCGCCAGCGCCGCAAGATGCAGTATATTTTCCAGGATCCCTTCGCCAGCCTGTCGCCGCGCATGACGATCGGGCAGATCCTCACCGAAGGCCTGGACATTCAAGGCATCGGCAAGAAGTCCGAGCGGCGGGTGAAGGCCGAGAAGGCACTTGCCGCGGTCGAGTTGCCGGTCGACGCCTATGACCGCTACGCCCATGAATTTTCGGGCGGCCAGCGCCAGCGCATCGGCATCGCCCGGGCGCTGACGCTCGAGCCGGAATTCATCGTTGCCGACGAGCCGGTCTCGGCACTCGACGTCTCGATCCAGGCGCAAATCATCAATCTGTTGCGCGACCTGCAGCTCCGGCTCGGCCTGACCATGCTGTTCATTTCGCACGATCTGGCTGTCGTCGAGTACATCTGCGACACGGTCATCGTGCTCTATCTCGGGCGCATCATGGAGGTTGCGCCGGCGGCCGAGCTTTATGCCCGTCCCCAGCATCCCTACACGCGCGCACTGCTGTCAGCCATTCCGTCGCTCGATCCGCTGGCCAGGCAAAGCCGGCAGGTGCTCAAAGGCGATATTCCAAGCCCGGCAAACCCGCCGTCGGGCTGCGTTTTCCCAGCCCGTTGCCCGTTCGCGCTGGAAGCTTGCGCCGGGGCTGTACCGCCGCTGAGGGCGACAGCCGAGGGCCATCTGAACGCCTGCATCCGCGACGACATCGCTTAGGTTTTCTGCCCTCGGCCTACGGGAGAACTTGGGCGAGATGGACAAGGTCGTCGGCCACAAAGTCCCAGCTCTCAAGAGGCGAGAGATCGGTCGTCTGCGTCGGGCCATGCTCTTTTGGCCGAGCAACAAAGGCGGTTCCGATACCGCATTTTCGTGCCGCGGCCAGGTCGTCATTGTGCGCGGCGATTAACACGGCCTCCGCAGGTCGCACCCCCAGGATCTCCACTGCGCGGAGATAAGCCTGCGGCGCAGGCTTGTAGGTGCCGAACACATCCGAGCCAAGGACGGTGTCCCAAGGCAGGCCGGCGCGCTTGGCCATATCCAGCAACAGCCGGGTATTGGCCCCTGATAAGGGCACGATGATGAAGCGTTCCTTCAGCCTCGCAAGGCCTTTCAGCGAATCGGGCCACGGCTCCAGCCGGTGCCAGGCGAGGTTGAGTTCCTCAAGTTCGGCGGTCGGCAGCTCGGATGGGGCCAGCCCGAACTGGACGAGGGTGGCGTCCAGATTCTCCCTGTTGATTACGTCAAGTGACACGAAAGGCCGCTGCCCCGTCCGCATCGCCTCGGTCGAGGCGTCATAGCGCGACGCCCACGCATCGGCGAATTCACCGGGATCGACCTGCTCTGCACCAACTCGCGCGAGGAAGGCGCCGGCCTCCCTTGCGATACCGCTGCGCCAATCAACGACGGTTCCCAGAACATCGAAGAATAGGACTCGAGTAGTGGTCATTGAGCTTTCCTCCGACCTCATTGAAACGTCGCCGACGCCAACCCATATGCAATGCGCGTCGGATGTTTCCTCCCATTCGTCCGGCGCGTTCCCCTCTGAAGGTTTTCGACCTTCACATCTGGCCGGGCTTTGCAGCCCGGCCTTTTTTTGCGGGTAAGTGAGCCAGCCGAGATCATGGCGCAGGTGTGCCCAGCGTATCGATGCGTTTCGCCAGCGCCGCGGGATCGCCAAGCACGCGCAGCGCCTTCAGCCGAGCTGTGCCGCCGGCAGCGATCGAGACGCCCGATGCCGGCACCCCAAGCGCCTTGGCTACCAGCCTTTCCAGCGCTCGATTGGCGGCTCCGTTTTCCGGCACGGCGCGGACGCGAGCCTTCAGATGGCTTCGTCCATCCGCCGATGTTTCGATGCCTTCCAGCCTGTCCATCGCTGATTTCGGCGTCAGCCGGACAAACAGGTCGATGCCGTCGGCGCGCGTGCGGAACGGCGCACTCATCGACGCTCTGGGCTCAGACGACCAGCGAAAGCACGGTGGTGAGCAGGAACTGCCGGATGAAGAACAGGATCAGCAGCAGGATGATCGGCGAGATGTCGATGCCGCCGAGGTCGGGCATGAAGCGGCGGATCGGCCGCAGCGCCGGCTCGGTCAGCCGATAGAGCATGTTGCTGATGGTGTCGACGAACTGGTTGCGGGAGTTGACGACGTTGAAGGCGTAGAGCCAGGAAAATATCGCCGAGGCGATGATGATCCACCAGTAAAGGTCAAGCGCCATGACAATGGTCTGAATGAGGGCGATCATGCCGGTCTCCGATTGTTGCCGACATGTAGCCACTGTAGGTGAAAGCGGCAAGAGCCGCCTTCTGCCGCATGGGCGAGGGCGCACGAACGGCCGAGCGGCATTTCGGCAGCAAGCGCAGCCTTGACAGGAAACCGCAGCGGCCGATAAAAGCCCCATCCGCTGGACGGGGCTGTAGCTCAGCTGGGAGAGCGCGTCGTTCGCAATGACGAGGTCAGGAGTTCGATCCTCCTCAGCTCCACCAGCGGATTTTTTCCGACCCTTTGCCTGGATGAATTCCAAGGAAGTCCTCCTTGGATTCACGGCGTCTCTCAGACGAAGCTCGCGAACGCATTGCAGGCCTGCTGGCGGCTTGGCACTATCGTTGCCGGGTGGATTCACATCGGCGACGTAAAGACCCTCTACAGCAGTAGCGTATGCGGCCTATTGCCACTGCGCCTCGTCCTTGCCAGACTTGGTCCGTCTTCAAAACCGAGGGGAATTCACCATGACCAGCACGACAAGGCGTGATTTTGTAGGTCTTACAGGAATGGCAGCGACTGCCCTGGCCGGTGCTGTTGCAACACGAGCTACCGCCGCGGAAAGCGATGTAGCGCCATCGTTCGATGAGGTTCTTCAAGAGTACAACCAAAACAACACAGAAAGGACTAGATCAAAGCTGGCGATCTATGTGGTGCTTTCTCATCTGCACGCCAGTCTCGAGGAGGAATTTAGCGACCTTGGGTTAGAGCTGCCTTTAGGGAAAAAGGCCTTGCCATCGAACCTGCCGGCCAATTTCGCCGACGCGCAGGTTGCACCCCTTCCTTGGCTCTTTAAGCCCTCGGAAGTTACCGACCACGAACGAAACGGCTATGCGGCGATTGCAATGCGAATGAACGCAGTGATGGCAAGACACACCGCCGACGTGAGTGTCGGGGTTTCGCATATCATGTCGCACAAGGGATAACCGCGACCTTGCCGGCGAGAACGGCACGTCAGGCGAGCACAACGCCGGCCGGCGATTTGTTGTTGCGGGCGAACCGATTACCTGTTTTGGCGAGGCGACTGCGCTGCGAGAGTCCTCACAATGGATAAATACTTCCGGGACGCGCCGCGCGAGATAGCAAAGCTCTCGGCACCCCGGCCAGTGGGAATTGTCAGCCGTCCGCGCGTAGTGGCGCTGCTTTCGCAGGCCCTCGACAGCGGTGCATGCTGGCTGGCGGCGCCTGGTGGATACGGCAAGACCACCGCGGTGATCGACTTTCTGGAACACGGCGGGCTGGAACAAGGCGGGCTGAAGCAAGGCGAATCGGCGTACAACTGGTATCGGGTCGACACCGAGGACCAGGACGTTGCGCGCCTTTTCCACTATCTGACGCTGTCGCTCGACGGCAGGCATGCCGGCATGCCGGTCTTTGGTCCGGAATATGCCGACAATTCCGACGATTTCGCGCGGCTGTTCTTCCGCACCTATTTCTCGCGGCTTGATCCGGGCACGATCCTGGTCCTCGACGATCTGCATCGTGCCGATGCGCCAGGCTTTCGCCGGACGCTGGCGATCCTGTTGCGCGAACGCCCCAACACTGTCCGCTGCATCTGCACATCGCGGATGCTGCCCGAGGGCGACGTCGCCGACCTCGTGCTGTCGGGACAGTTGCCGGTGCTCAACCAAACGCTGCTGGAGTTTTCGCCTGGGGAGGCTCGCAACCTCGTCACCGCCCGCTCGCAATCGCCGTCCGAGGTCGGCGACATTTCGGAGGCGCGCGGCTGGGCGGTGGGCCTTCTCCTGCTGGCCAACGCCGGAATGTACTACCCGCTTTCGCAGACCGGCCTTGCCGGGGGAGCCGGCCTTCGGGAGATTGTCGGACGTTATTTCCTGCGCGACATCGCGCCGGAGGACCAGGATCTGCTTATCAGGCTCAACGTTCTGCCGGAGATCAGCACGGAGCTTGCCGATGCGTTCCTGGGCTCGCCGCAGGCTGCTCGCCTGCTGGTGCGGCTGCAGCATCGCCAGCTGCTGATCACGCGCGACGGTCCGGGCGGCGCCGCCTTCCAGCTGCATGACTTGTTGCGCGAATACCTTGCCGGCCTACTGGACCGGCGCGTGACGGAAGCGGACCGTTCCAGGCTGCGCGAGCAGGCAGCAAAGGTCCTGCACGAGGCAGACAAAACCGACGCGGCAATCGTGCTGGCGTTGCAGGCGGGCGCCTGGCCGCTGGCACGCCAGCTCATTCTGGAGTGCGCTAACGGCGTTCTCACGCAAGGGCGCAGGGCCAGCTTCGTCGAATGGTGCAACAGGCTGCCCCCCGACCAGATGGACGGGTGGGTCCATTATTGGCTGGGCGTCGCCTTCGCATCGGACGATGCGAAGGCCGAACCGCACTTCTCCAAGGCATGGCAAGCATTCGAGAACACCGACATGCGCGGCCAATGCCTGACGGTGGCGCGGGCGGTCGTAGTCAAGACCGCCAGCTGGCGTACGCATGAGGGGCTGGCGGATTGGACGCGCCGAGCCTCACAGGTTCTTGCCAAGGGATTGCCGGAGTTGGATCCGGAGGAACTCATGATGGTCAGGCTCGGCATCCTGCGGGCCGTCGATTTCGCCGAACCTGGCGAATTCGACGCCCATGACGCGAAGCGCCTCGTGAATGATATCCAGCAGCGCCTGACACATCTGCCGATCGAGGATTCGGTCGAGTTGCGCCTGCTGGCAAGCGAAGCGCTCATCGACTACGCGACCTCGTCGGGGCAGCGCGACATTTTTGCCAATGCCGTGGACAGCGTTGCCGCCGATCTCGAACATCCGGATATCCCGCCGTTGGTGCTCGGCATGTGGCTGGTGTCCTTTGGCTCGGCCAGCGGCCGTTACTTCCCCTATTCGCGGCGCGGTTTTGTCTATGCCTCGGCCGAGGATGCGTTGCGACGCGCAACGGCGATAGGCGAGCAGCACGCCTTACGGGGCGTCGAGTTCAGCGCGCTCTATCAGCTTCAATTGCTGATGAAGCTTCACAACAGGTTCTCGGAATTCAATGCGCTCGTCTCCCGGCTGGGCGAGATCGCGGACAGCAGGTTCACAACCCAGGTCGCTGTAGTCGCCGACTGCCACGCGGCGATGCACACGCGCAACGGCGACTTCGTCAAGGCTTATCTCGACTGCGATGCCTTCATGGATGCGATCGAGCGGGCGAATGAGCCGATGATCGAACGCTGGCCGCATTACGTCACCAAATACCAGGTCCTGCTGGCCGATCGGCGTCCAGCGGAGGCCATTGCGCTACTCCAGGAGATCGTCGAAAGGCTGAGCGGCGGCCCTCGCCAGCGCGTCGAACTCAACATTCTGGCCGCTCGGGCCCTGGAGCAGAAGTGGAACGGCGGCGCGTCCTATGGCAGTCGTCTGGCTGAATTCATGGAGGCGTTGCGCCAGGTCAACCCCTCCGCAATCCTGCTCAACCTGCCGGACCTATTGGCCGATCTTGTCGCCGATGCGCTGGAGCGAAAGATCGACGTCGATCTCTGCCGCCGTGTCGTTCGGGCGCGATATCTGGTCCCGCCCGCTGGCCGACCCGTCCAGTGGCCTTGGCCGCTCAGGATCCACTTGATGGGAGGCTTCCGCCTCGAAATCGATGGTGCCGAGGTCGCGCCCGGTGCCAAACCTACCCGCGCGCTCGACATATTGCGCATTATCTGCCTGTCGAGGGACCAGGTCTGTTCGGTGGAAACCCTGCAGGATTGGCTCTGGCCCGACCTCGACGGCGACCAGGCCAAAGCGGCCTTGGAGCAGGCGCTGCATCGTCTGCGCAAATTGCTCGGGCAAGGCGAACTCGTAACGCTGAGAGAAGGCCGTTTGCGGCTCGCTGCCGACAAGGTCTCGATCGATCTGCAGGATTGGGAAGACCGGCTGAAACCCGTTCTGTCGGGCCAAAGAGACTGCGCAATCGAGGAGCAGGAGATGCTGCTGGAAGGCTTTGTCGGCCCGCTTTTCTCGAATGCCCCGATGCCCGCCTGGTCGAATGCCGCGGCCGACCGGGTGCGGGATGGGTTTGTGGAGCTTGCCGTGCGGATCGCCAAACACTGGCAGAGTCAAGGCAATGCGGATCGGGCACGCCAGGCGTGCCGGCGTGCGCTCGATTTCTACCCGGAATCGGCCAAACTCCATGGCACGCTCATCCAGGAGAGCCTCTCCAGGAACGATCATGCCGGCGCCATCGAGGATTACCGGCGCTATGAACGCGCGCTCGCTTCGACCGGCGATGACGAGCCCTCGCCTTTGCTGCGTTCGCTCGTGCGCCCGTTTCTCTAGACCGGTTCATCGTTTCACGGAAACGCCGAACCGCTCTATCTCTTTATTTTTGCGCAATTCCGGACGGAAAACCGTTCCACACTTTTCCTGGAATTACTCTGGCGCAGCTCGGAACTCTGTAAGCCGTCCGTAAGTCGCGGTCTGGGAACCTCGGCTCGTCGATCAAAACCGATCGCCGGAGGCCTGAAGCCCCCGATACCAACACTCACAGGAAGGAAAAGGTCATGCCGTATACTGCCAGAGCAACTTCGAGAGTGCGTGCCGGCACCATCCGCGCTGGAGCCACAAGACTTTCCGACCAGCTCAGGATCGGGCCTTGGTCGCTCCTCTCGCCCGAAGCTGTCATACAGCAAAAGTACAACTCCCTTGGAGGCGCCGGCTTCGCCGAGATCGACAGGAAGGACACTGGAAAAGCCTGGTATCTCAAGAACGGCTCATGCATTTGTTACAACGATGCCATGCACGACGCCTTTGAGATCCATGGCGAAATCTACAGGAAGTGGATTGCGCTTGGCGGTCTCGCGTGGGGCATTCCCTGCACCGACGAAACCGGAACTCCCGACGGCGTCGGCCGATACAATCACTTCAACAACAATACCGCTTCGATCTACTGGACACCGAACACCGGTGCTCAAGCGATTTGGGGGGCAATTCGCGGCAAATGGGCAGCAATGGGCTGGGAGCGCTCGGTTCTCGGCTATCCGGTCACCGACGAAACCGGAACTCCCGACGGCGTCGGGCGCTACAACCATTTTGCCAATGCCGGCTCGATCTACTGGACACCGAACACAGGAGCCAACGTGGTGTACGGTGACATCCGCAAGAAGTGGGAGAGCCTGGGCTGGGAACAGTCATATCTGGGATATCCCACGACCGACGAGACCGAATTTGCCGATGGTGGCCGTGCCAATCTGTTTGAAAACGGCGGCATATACTGGTGGCCCGACACCGGCGCGATCGACCTTCGAGACGTCGTCGTCCACTATACCGGCCTCCATTGCTTCGGCGAGACCGACTGGGATCAGGGATCGAGTGCGGACGAACCCTATGTCATCGTCAGCGTGACAACGCCGCAGATCGCCGACACCAGGCGCAGCCAGGTCTATGGCGACGTCGATGCCGGAGATACGAGACCCGACCTTATGGAAATCTATCGAGGCAAGCCCTACGGCATCAATATCGGCACGGTGCTGATGGAAAACGATTTTGGCGACCCCAACAAATACAAGGACGAGGTGCAGAAGATCGTCATGGGCGTCCATACGGCGGGCACGCTGGCTTTGGGCCTCATTCCGGTGGCAGGACCTATCATTGCCGCGATAGCCGGCCCCGCCCTGGGATCCTTGATGCCATCGATCGGCGGCGCCATCAGCGATCTCTTCGATTGGGGCGATGACAGGATCGGGAGCGCGACAGTGACCATCTCCGCAAAGCAGATGGTGTTGCTCGCGGCACGTACGAACAATACCACCTTCAGCGGGATTGGGTTCAAAGTGGAAACGCCCCTGATTTCCGGCGAGGGGGCTTCCTACAAAGCCTATTTTGGCTTTGTGCCTGCCTAGGCCAATCGCCTCGGCAAAAACCTTCGCCGAGACAATCAAACTTACCAGCCCGGCCTTCCATTGGCGGGGCTGCCACTTCGCGACTGAGAGTTTCCGTAGCGGTCGTCGCAAGGCGCGGTCCGGATGCGGCAGCGGCCGATCAGCATAGCGGGCAAGCTGTCGTTGCCTAACCCCGCACAGCCCGTAGCGCCGCCATGAACGCGGCTCCTTCGGCCGGAACGATGGAGACCGCATTAAGTGCGGTCACCTCAACGACGCGGCCGCAGCCAACGAGGCCGAACGGGACCGGCGGAAACCGGATCAGGCGGTGCGCAACCCGCCGCCATGACAGCCGAGATCAATCAGGATGGAAAGAGAACGGTGACAAGAGCGGGCATGCATCACACCAGCCCGCGCTTGGCCATCATCGCTTCCGGGGAAGGCATCTTGCCGCGGAAGGCGGTGTAGAGTTCTTCCGGGTCCTTTGAACCGCCGGCGGCGTAGATGTTCTTGCGCAGCCGCTCGGCCAGCGCCGGATTGAAGGGATCGCCTGTTTCCTCGAAGGCGGCGAACGCGTCGGCGTCGAGCACTTCCGACCACATGTAGGAGTAATAGCCGGCAGAATAGCCATCGCCGGCGAAGATATGGCCGAAATGCGGGGTGCGGTGACGCATGGCAATGGTGTCAGGCATGTCGAGCTTTTCGAGCGTCTCGGCTTCGAAACGAAGCGCCTGTTCCGGTGCATCCGGCCGGGCGTGGTAGGCCATGTCGACCAAGGCCGAGGCGGTGAACTCGACGGTGGCGAAGCCGGCGCCGAAGGTGCGCGCCGCCAGCATCTTGTCGACCAGCGCCTTTGGCATCGGCTTGCCGGTCTTAATATGCAGCGCATGCTTTTCCAGTACCGCCGGCACCGTCAGCCAGTGTTCGTAGAGCTGCGAGGGCAGCTCGACGAAATCGCGGCTGACCGAGGTGCCAGCGACCGATGGCCAGGTAACGTCGGTCAGCATGCCGTGCAGCGCGTGACCGAATTCGTGGAACAGGGTCTTGGCCTCGTCGACCGACAGCAAGGCTGCCTCGCCGGCCGGCGGCTTGGCGAAATTCATGATGTTGTAGATGACCGGCTTGGAGCCATCGCCAAGCTTGTAGCCGGATTTCAGCGCGCTCATCCAGGCGCCGGAGCGCTTCGAAGGCCGCGCGAAATAGTCGGCGAGGAACAGGCCGCGCTCGCTGCCGTCGGCATTCTTCACGACGAAAACGCGAGCGTCCGGATGCCAGGTGGCAATGCCCTTCTTTTCTTCGAAAGAGATGCCGAACAATCGTGTTGCCACGTCGAAACAGGCGTCGATGATGCGGTCTAGCTGCAGATACGGCTTCAGCTCGGCCTCGTCGAAGGCGAATTTCTCTGCACGCAGCTTCTCCTGATAGAAGCGCCAGTCCCAGGCAGCGAATTTCTCGTTGCTGCCGGCCTCGACCGCCAGCCGCTGCAATTCGGCCTGGTCGCTTGCGGCCTTTTCCACCGCCTTTTCCCAGACCGGATCGAGCAGCGCGTGCACCGCCTCCGGCGTCTTGGCCATGGTGTCGTCGAGCTTCAATGCGGCGTAGGAAGCATAGCCGAGCAGCTTCGCCTTCTCGGCGCGCAGGCGCAGCATGTCGCGCACCACTTCCGTGTTGTCGGTAGCGCCGCCATTCTGACCACGCATGATGAAGGCGCGGGACGCCGTCTCGCGCAGGTCGCGGCGTTCTGAGAAGGTCGAGAACGGCTCGTAGATCGAACGCGACAAAGTGACGGCGTAGCGGCCCTTCTGGCCGCGCATCTCGGCGGCTTCCGCCATCGAGCTTTTCAGGAATTCCGGCAGGCCGGCCAGGTCGGCCTCGTCGAGGAACAACGCCCAGTCGCGCTCGTCGGCAAGCACGTTCTGGCCGAAATTGGTGCCGAGCGACGACAATTCCTCGTTGATCGAGGCCAGCCGCTTCTTGCCTTCGGCGTCGAGCCTGGCGCCGGAGCGGACGAAGTTTTTCCAGGTCTTTTCCAGCACCCGCAGCGTTTCGGCATCGAGCTTCAAAGCCTCGCGGCGCTGATAGAGATCGTCGATGCGGGCAAACAGTCGCTCGTTCATCGAAATCGCCGAGTAATGCCGCGACATCTTTGGCGAGATGTCGCGCTCCAGCGCCTGGATCGCCTCATTGGTGTGGGCGCCGGCGCGGCACCAGAAGATCGAGGAGACATGGTCGAGCGCCTCGCCGGCAAGCTCGAGCGAGGCAAGCGTGTTTTCGATCGTCGGCGTCCCGGTGTTGCCGGCAATCGCCTCGATCTCGGCCTCATGCGCCTTCAGGGCCGCGTCGAAGACCGGAGAAAAATCGCCGTCGCCGATGCGCGTGAAATCGGGCAGGCCGAACGGCCCTTGCCATGCGGTCAGCGGATGGGCGGCGAGGTC
Source organism: Mesorhizobium sp. M0437 (assembly GCF_040321335.1). Classification (NCBI taxonomy): domain Bacteria; kingdom Pseudomonadati; phylum Pseudomonadota; class Alphaproteobacteria; order Hyphomicrobiales; family Phyllobacteriaceae; genus Mesorhizobium; species Mesorhizobium sp. M0437. The sequence goes on along the minus strand of NZ_JAMYRK010000030.1, from coordinate 7,527 downwards.
GACGGTTGACGGCATGGGCAAACTTTCGCTGGGTGGGCGGGAGAAGCGGATCGTCACCGATGTAAGGCGCCGGCCCGTTGCGCGCAACAGCGGGTCCCGTTCATGGTTCCGTCAGTAGCCGTCGCAATTTTCGGCGATCGCGGCTTGCGAACTGGCGGTGATCTGGTCGTTGGCGACCGCAAAGGTCTCCTGCATCAGCATGTCGTTGCTGGGAAAATCATAGCAGGCGATGACAGTGGTGACGCCGCCCTCCGATTTCTCGATCCGATGGCGGATTTCGGCCCCGGCGACGGCGCCTTGCCACTCGGCGATCGAGGCGATGAATTCCTGCTTGCTTTGCACGACGCCGAGGTCGTCGAGCTTGATGCGGACGTTGTCGGCAAGCAGGTCCGACAATTCGCCGCGGTCGGCGACGAGGAGTGCCGAATACCAGCGATCGATGATCGCGCTATCGTCGGCACGGGCGAAATCTGCCGAGCACAGCAGTGCCGCAGCCGCGAACGCGTCCCGAAGTCGCGTCATGCCTTGTCTCCTACTCCATCTCCGGCCGCTCGAAATCGCCGGTGTCCTTGTTCATCACCCAAAGCTCGCCGGTCGAAATATCGAACCAGGCACCGTGCAGCGACAGCCGCCCCTTGCCTTCGAGGATCGAGACGCAAGGGAAGGTACGCAGATTGGCGATGGAATAGCGGATCGAGATGCGCTCCAGCGCCGTCTGGCGCTCGGTCGCGGTCATGAAGGTGCTGGACGATACGGTCTCGGCCGCGGGCGCGATCAGGCTCATCCACTTGCCGATGAAATCGCCCGGCGACAAGGGTGCGGCCGTGGTGTCGAGTGCCGCGCGGATGCCGCCGCAGCGGCCGTGGCCCATCACCACGATGTTCTTGACCTTGAGGCTCTGCACCGCAAATTCGAGCGCCGCCGATGTCGAGTGGAACTGATCGTCTGGCGCATAGGGTGGCACCAGATTGCCGACATTGCGCAGCACGAACAGCTCGCCCGGCCCGGCATCGAAGATCGCTTCGGGCGCGGCCCGCGAATCGCAGCAGGCGACGATCATCGTTTCCGGTGCCTGGCCCTCCCGCGCCAGCGAGCGATAACGGCCGCTTTCGGTGAGATAGCGGCCGCTCATGAAACTGCGGTAGCCGGTGAGAAGATGCTCGGGAAGATGGGGCATGGGCAGCGGTGGGAGCCTTTCCGGGTTGAAGGCAGCTCGGTTCAATCCCGAAAGGCTCTAGCGCATCGGCCCGAAAATCGGAACCGATTTTCGGAAAGCGGGATGGCGTGGTTTCGACGTGCTAGCCCGTATTTTGACACAGGTGAACGAACGCCGCCATTAATCGGGTTCAGAACCGCAGATTGGCGGTTCGACTATTCCGCGATGTCCAGCAGGGTCGATATCAGCAGCCGGCGCTCTTCGGCGGAGAGAATGTCCGAATCGAACAGGTTCATGCTGCGAAGCCCTTCGATGGCGAGATAGCAGACCAGCAGCGCCTTGAGGTTCGGCGTCTCCTGCTTCAGCCGCTCGAATAGCTGCCGCCTGAACGATTTTATCGGCGTCAGGAAATCGGGATCCTCGGCAATCGCCGAAAATATCCAGGATGCCGACGGTTTCGATTCCTCGGCATGCTCGGCCGACAGCTTGATGTAAGTTGCAAGCGGGCTTTCGCCGTTGACGCCGGCCGTGCGGGCGGACTCCAGGGCCTGCTCGAAGGCGCGCAGGTAATCCTCCACCAGCGCCTGCATCAATTTCGCCTTGGTCGGGAAATTGTAGAGAAGACCGCCCTTCGACACGCCGGCACGGCTGGCGACCGCATCCAGCGACAGGCTGCCAGGACCCGTCTCGCGCGCCACGGCGGCGGCGGCGGCGAGGATCTTCTCGCGCGAATTTGCTCTGCGGGCCTTCATCAAGCGTTCCCCATTCATTAGCTTAGGCGGAATTGACAAGACCGTCCAGACGGTACAGTAAGATCGCCGTCATTTGAAATTGGGACCAGGCACAGGTATGTGTTCCGGTCATCCGACCGTTATGCTGGGCCGTGGCCGAGGGACTGTTCGTGATCAAGCGCTTCATCATCGCCTTCATTCTGCTCGTGCTGGTGTGCGGCGGCATCGTCGGCTTCAACCTGTTTCGCGACAATGCGATCAAACAGTTCTTCGCCACCATGAAGCCGCCGGCCGCGACCGTGTCGACGGTCATCGTCAAACCGATGTCATGGACGCCCGGCATCGAGGCGATCGGCACTGTCAGTGCCGTACGCGGCGTCGACCTGACGGTCGAAACCGCGGGCATCGTCAAGGACATCCTGTTCCATGCCAATCAGAAGGTCGCCGCCAACGCCGTGCTGCTGCAGCTCGACGATGAAGTCGAGCGAGCCGACCTCGTGGCATCGAAGGCGCAAGCCACCTCCGACCAGACGACGCTGATGCGCGCTCTTGAGCTGCAGAAGCGCGGGGTGGGCACCGATGCCACGCTCGACACGGCGCAGGCAGCAGCATCGGTCTCCGCCGCGCAGGTAAACAAGCTGCAAGCGGTGCTCGACCAAAAGCAGTTGACGGCCCCTTTCAAGGGTACCGTCGGTATTCCGAAAATCGACCTTGGCCAGTATCTCACACCCGGCACCGCCGTGGTGACCTTGCAGGACATGGATACGATGCGTGTCGATTTCACCGTGCCGGAGCAGCAGCTTCCGCAGCTGAAGATCGGACAGACGGTGCGGTTGGGCGTCGGCGGCGGCGACATGCCGTTCACCGGCAGCATCCGCGGCATCGATCCGAAGATCGACCCGACCAGCCGGCTGGTGACCGTGAGGGCGGAGGTCGGCAATCCCGAAGGCAAGCTGACGCCCGGCCAGTTCGTCCAGGTGCGCGTCGAACTGCCCGAGGAGAACGACGTGCTGGCGCTGCCGCAGACGGCGCTGACTTCCAGCCTGTACGGCGACTTCGTCTTCGTGGTGCGCCCGGCCAAATCCGCCGAAGCCAACGGCGCGGCGCCCGAGGCAAAGCCGGAAGAAAAGCCGGCTGCAGATGCTGCCAAGCCCGCGGCCGAAGCACCCGCGGCAAAACCCGACGAAAAGCCGGCTGCTACCCCAGCCAAACCGGCAGAGGAAGCCAAGCCGGCAGCGGAAAAACAGAAGCCGCAGCTCGTGCTAGCCCAGGTGTTCGTCAAGCCAGGCCGCCGCAACGCCGGCCTGGTCGAGATTCTGGAGGGCATCGCGCCCGGCGACGAAGTCGTTACCGCCGGCCAGAACCGGCTCTCCAACGGAATGTCCGTTGCCGTCGACAACACGATCGATCCGGGCAAGCCAGGGAACCAGCAGGCAGCCCAGCAATGAGCTTTTCCGACCTCTTCATCCGCCGCCCGGTCCTTTCGACCGTGCTTGCCTGCATGATCCTGCTTCTGGGTTTTCAGGGAATCTTCAACCTTTCGATCCGGCAGTATCCAGAGGTTGAAGAAACGGCCATCACCATCACCACGGCCTATCCCGGCGCCAGTGCCGACCTGATCCAGGGGTTCATTTCCGCGCCGATCGCGCGTGCCGTCGCTTCGACCGAAAACATCGATTATGTCACGTCGTCGAGCCGGCCGTCCTCCAGCACCGTGACAGTGCAGATGAAGCTCGGCTCCGACCCCGACGTCGCGCTGAACGAAGTCTTGTCGAAGGTTCAGAGCGTTCGCGGCGATCTACCGGACGAAACCAAAGACCCGGTGATCGTCAAGGGCACCGGCCAGCAGTTCGCGATGATGTACATCTCGATGCAGAACCCGAACATGACGCCGGAACAGCTCACCGAATATATCGAGCGCGTCGTGCGGCCGCGTATCTCGACGGTCGAAGGCGTCGCCGACGTGCAGATCTTCGGCGCAGCCGAATATTCGATGCGGGTCTGGATCGACCCGATCAAACTGGCGGCGCGCGGCGTGACCGCGGCGGAAGTGCTGGCCGCCATCAACGAATCGAATTTCCTTTCCGCGCCCGGCGACACCGAAAACGAATATGTGGTTTCTTCGATCACCGTTCGCTCTACGCTGCAGACCCCGGAGGCTTTCGCCGCCCTTCCACTCCGGTCGAAGGACGGCAATGTGGTGAGATTGCGCGACGTGGCCCGCGTCGAACTCGCCGCGGCGAACACCGACACCAGGGTCAGCTTCAACGGCAAGCCCGGCATCTTTCTCGCTATCTTTCCGACGCCGGCCGCCAATCCGCTGACCACCGCGGCGGCAATCCACAAGATTGTGCCGACCATCCAGGAGACGCTGCCGCTCGGCATGACGATGGAGATCGTCTACGATTCAACCGAGCAGATCAGTGCGTCGATCGAGGAGGTGTTCAAGACCATCGGCGAGGCGGTCGCCATCGTCATCGTTGTTATCCTGCTCTTCCTCGGCTCGTTCCGCTCGGTGCTGATGCCGATCGTGACCATTCCGCTGTCGCTGATCGGCGTCTGTTTCCTGCTGTTTTCGGTGGGCTATTCGATCAATCTTTTGTCGCTGCTGGCCATGGTGCTGGCGATCGGACTTGTCGTCGACGATGCCATCGTGGTGGTGGAAAACATCCACCGCCACATGGAGGAAGACGGCTTGTCGCCGATGCAGGCGGCGTTCAACGGCATGCGCGAGATCTCGTCCGCCGTCGTCGCCATGACGATAACATTGGCCGCCGTGTTCGCGCCGCTGGCCTTCACCGGCGGCCTGACAGGCGCACTATTTCGCGAATTCGCGGTGACGCTTGCCGGCTCGGTGGTGCTTTCGGGTGTCGTCGCCCTCACCATCACACCGATGATGTCGGCACGTATCCTGAGGTCCGGCTCGCACAGCCGCTTCCAGCGCATTGTCGACAATACGTTCGGGCGCGTCGAACACATCTATGAGCGGCTCGTCACCGGTTCGTTGAACTATCGCCCGGTGACGCTGATGATCGTCCTCGCGCTGGTCGCCACGACCGGTTTCATGTTCACCAAGACCGCGAGCGAACTGGCGCCGGAAGAGGACCAGGGTTTCCTGCTTTCGCTGGTGACCGCGCCGCGGTACGCGACGTCGGACTATACCGAAACCTACGTCAATCAGATACTCGGCCTGGTCAAGGATCTGCCTGAGACGCGGGCACAGTTCTCGGCGGTCGCCTTCGGTGGTGGCCAGACGAACAGCGCTTTCGTCGGCTTTGCGCTCAAGGACTGGGCTGACCGCACGCGCAACTCGAAGGAAATCCAGCAAGACATTACGGGCCGCCTGAGCAAGGTGGCGGGCGTCGAAGCTTTCGTCTTCGCGCCGCCGACGCTGCCCGGCTCCGGCGGCGGCCTGCCGATAACGATGGTCGTGCGCTCGACCGGCGACGCCTCGCAGGTGTACGAGGCGGCCGAAGACATCAAGAACAAGGCGCAGGCCTCCGGCCGCTTCATCGTCGTGCAGAATTCGATGACCTTCGACGCGCCGCAAGTGACGGTGACGATCGACCGCGACCGCGCCGCCGCGCTCAACCTGCCGATAGCCGACATCGGCCGGACGCTGACGCTCCTGGTCGGTGGCGCCGAAGTGGCGCAATTCGACCGCGAATCCAACAGCTACGACATCATCCCGCAGGTGCCGCAGAGCTTTCGCGACAACCCTGAAAAACTGGGCGAGTATTTCGTGCGCAGCGTATCGGGCGAGATGGTGCCGCTCTCGGCGGTGGTGAAGATCTCGACCAACGCGTCGCCGGCCGCCATCGAGCAGTTCAACCAGCTCAACTCGGCGACGATCTCTGCCTTGCCGCGGCCCGGCATCACCACCGGGGATGGGCTACAGGCGATCGAGGACATTGCCAAGCAAAGCCTGCCCGACACCTTCTTCATCGACTATACCGGTCAATCGCGGCAGGAGAAGGAACAGGGCTACACGATCATCATCGCCTTCGCGGCGGCGGTGCTCGTCATCTATCTGGTGCTGGCGGCGCAATTCGAAAGTTTCCGCGATCCGCTGATCATCATGATGGCGGTGCCGCTGTCGATCTTCGGCGCGATCGTGCCGCTTAATGTCGGGCTTGGCACGCTCAACATCTACACCCAGGTCGGCTTGATCACGCTGATCGGCCTGATCACCAAGCACGGCATCCTTCTGGTCGAGTTCGCCAACCAGCAGCGTGAAATGCACGGCATGCGGCGGCGCGATGCGATCATCGCGTCGGCCAGGGTGCGGCTGCGGCCGATCCTGATGACGACGGCGGCGATGGCGCTCGGCGTGGTGCCGCTGATCATCTCCAGCGGCGCTGGTGCCGCGGCACGCTATTCGATGGGCCTGGTGATCTTCACCGGCATCCTGGTCGGAACCATGTTCACGCTGTTCGTGGTGCCGATGTTCTACACCTTTGTCGCCAGCAAGGACCTGCCGCATCACGCCGAAAAGCCGGATCCGAAGCTGATGCCGGTAATGCCGGATTAGATTGCGGTAATATCCGGCCCTTGCCTGGGAGCGACGAGAAGCATCGCTCATTTAACGATGACGATGCTGGTGTTGGCCGGGCCGAAGACCTCGACGAGCTGGTAGAAATCGGCGGCGTTGTCCGGATGCAGACGCACGCAGCCATGCGAGGCTGGCTGGCCGAGGCGCTTGATGGCGCTTGTCGCATGTACGGCGTAGCCGCCGCTGAAGAACACCGAATGCGGCATCGGGGCGTTGTCGTATTTCTTCGAATACCAAATTTCATGCATGCGGGTCGGCTTGAACGAACCGGTCGGCGTGACGTGCGTCCTGTCGCCGGTCGAGACTTTCCAGGCGAATGTCGGCCGGCCGTCGACCAGGATTTCCATGGTCTGCTGCGATAGCGACACACGCGCGACGATCTTGTTGGCGGCGGCGTGGGCTGCGCCGTTGCCGGCACTGACAAGCAAGGCAGTACCGGTGATGACGGCGGCGGCGATGTTGATGAGCTTGGCGGAAATGGCAGTGCACATGATGTCTCCCCTATTCTGCCGGTCGGGACCGGCTCAATTCGATGACCGGCTTATCGGGGCGTCATGTTTCAAGCCGATTTCGCTGATGCTCGTTTGTGTTTCGATTCTGTTTCCCCTGGTTAACAGAAAAGGTCCGCGCAAAGCAGCTTGCAGTTGCACGACGTCGTCATGACGGTGGCGTGTTTGCCTAGGCGGATCGGCCAAACCGCGGCGCGAATACGCGATTGCCTTTCGTTTGATAGGAAGTCACCTGACTCCGAAACCGAGCTGCAACAAAGCGCAGCCTCGGCGGCATGATCCGGATACAGCGAACAGGCAAAGTTGACCTGACGAAAACAGCGGTCAACGAACGATCGGAAGCCAACACTGTTTTCGCTACGGTCTGGATTGGTCTGGACAGTTTCCAGCCTGCGCGTCGACCGGCTCAAGCCCCTCTGGCGGGGGCGGCTTAGGGCCGTTGAGGATGCGCGGCGCCTCCGGCAACTTGCAGCCGAGAGGACCGAAGGCCCCCGCCCCAAACGGGGGCGGCCCGGGCGGCGCGGGCGGGTAGGGGGTCTGTGTGTTATAAAACAATGACGAAGCCCCCCCAGGTAAGCG
>NZ_JAMYRK010000029.1:0-71742 GCF_040321335.1 Mesorhizobium sp. M0437 | reverse complement strand
GCGCCTCCCCCACCCGCCGGTAGCCGGGGGGGGAGATGAGCGGCGTGCCGGCCTCCGAGATCCGCGCTCCGCTTTGGCCGGCCTCGAGCGCCGCGATCAGCTTCGGTCCGGCCTCGCCGGCATTGTGCTCGTGGTAGGCGGTGGTGCGGCGGCGGATGCCGTAGCGGTCGAGCAGCACGCGGCTGACACGTGTGTCCTCGCAAGCGACGATATCGGCGGCGGCGAGCGTTTCCAGCGCGCGCAGCGTGATATCGGCGAGATTGCCGATAGGCGTCGCCACCAGGTAGAGCGCCGGCTCGAGCGGCCGGGCGGCGATTTCGGTCTGCCCGACCACATAACTGCGTTTGGCCGATTCGCCGGTCACCTGCACAACTCCGTTCGACCCTGTTTGGCACGGCTCACGCTTGGTTGCAAAAGCCTGGGTTGCAAAGGCCCTGGTTCCAAAAGGGATGCCGACGTGAACCGGCCGCCATGCCTTCGCCACAGTAGGGAACGAAACCGTTGCCGGCGAATTTTACCCCTGATCTCGGGAGGAGCAGGATGGACAGCCTGACGATACAGGACGTTTTCGAACCCTACTATGCCGGCCGCAAACGCTTCGCCGCACCATGCGACAAGAGCCGGCCTGCCGAAGCCGCAGATGGCAGAGCCAAGAAGCCGCTTGCACGCCAGCGATCGGCAGAGAGCAAGCCCGCAAACGAAACCGACCGCACGATGGAGCACTGACCGGACGATGCCCAATCGCTTCGACATTTTCATCACCCGCCTCGAAACAAAAAGCGCCCGCGATGGCGCAGCGTCACATTCCACAGACGACCAGCACCATGCCTCACGCGACAAAAGCGAGATCAAGCCGGTCCGTTCCGGAGAGACCAGCGAAAAAGATCGCGCCAAACACCGCCACAAGCACGAGGCTTGACCCCGCAAACCTTAGCGATCGGTCGAGACAGTTCTCGCAGCGCGGTTGCGCATGCTCCGCGATGTATCGTTCAACCCAGATACTTCGAGACACGCGCCTCCAGCAGGCCCACCAGAGCCGGGTCCATGAATGCATAGTCGTCGGGAATATCGAGGCAGATTACCCGAGCCTTTTTCAGGCTTGTCTTGAATTTCTGCTGCAGTTTGGCGCGGTGCGTTTTTTCCATCACGAAGATGATGTCGGCCCAGGCGACGAGTTCATGCGTCAACGGAATGTCGGCATCGTGATTAGTGCCGGCCGAAGCGACCTCGATGTCCCGCCGCTTGGAAAACACCTGCTCCGCCGTCGGGCTGCGCAAGCGATTCTGGCTGCAGATGAAGAGAACGTTCTTCAACGTGCTATCTGGCCAAATCCGCCACGACCGCATCGAGCACGATCATGCCGGCCGGCGTGGCGCGCAGGCGCGCATTGCCGATCGGCGCCACCAGGCCTTCGTCCTGCAGTACCGACAGCCGTGCCGTCGACAGGCCGCGCCCTGAAAATGCCTCGTAGCGGGAAAGGTCGATGCCTTCCGCCAGCCTCAGCCCCATCAGCAGGAACTCGTCGGCCTCTTCCGACCGCGTCAGGATCTCGCCGCCGGTAACGCCATGGCCCTTGGCCTCGACCAGATTGGCCCAAGTCTCCGGCATTTTCTCGGCGATCGTCACCACGCGCCGGCCATTTTCGACGAACCGGCCATGCGCGCCGGGACCGACGCCGACATATTCGCCATAACGCCAGTAGGTGAGATTGTGCCGGCTTTCGGCGCCGGGCCTGGCATGGTTGGAAATCTCGTAGGCCGGCAGTCCGCGCGCGGCGGTGATCTCCTGTGTCAACGCGTAGAGATCGGCGGCAAGCTCATTGTCTGGAATGATGAACTTCCTTGCCGCATGCAGCGCATGGAACGGCGTGCCTTCCTCGATGGTCAGCTGATAGAGCGACAGATGGTCTGCGGCGTGGCCGATCGCCTGCTCGAGCTCCGCCTGCCACGCTTCCGGCGTCTGACCGGGCCGCGCGTAGATCAGGTCGAACGACAGCCGTGGGAATATCTCGCGCGCCAGGCCGATCGCATGCAGGGCCTCATCGACATTGTGCAAACGGCCGAGGAAGCGCAGATCCTTGTCGTGCAGCGCCTGCACGCCAAGCGATACCCGGTTGACGCCGGCCGCGCGATAGCCGCGAAAGCGCTCGGCCTCGACGGAGGAGGGATTGGCCTCCAGTGTCACCTCGATGCCATCAGGCACCGTCCAGTTCTTCGCCACTGCATCCAGCACCGCCGCCACGGTCTGCGGTTTCATCAGCGATGGCGTGCCGCCGCCAAGAAAGATACTGGTCACCTCGCGCGGCCCGGTGCGGCCGCGCATCGTCGCCAGCTCGGTCTCGAAGGCGCGGGCAAAACGCTCCTGGTCGACCGGCTGGTGGCGGACATGGCTGTTGAAGTCGCAATACGGGCATTTGGCCGCGCAGAACGGCCAGTGGACGTAGACGCCGAAACCAGGCCTGCGGTCGAGCAGCATGGTCATACGGCGGCCAATCGGGCTTGCGCGAATTTCTGGAAGGCGCGGGCACGGTGCGACAATGCGGTTGGCTGGCCGGGCTTCCAGCCATGCTTGTCCTTCGCGCTCATCTCGCCGAAGGTCTTCTCGAACCCATCGGGCAAGAACACCGGATCGTAGCCGAAGCCGAGCTCGCCGCGCGGCGGCCATACCAGCGTGCCCTCGACCTCACCGCGAAAATATTCCGCCTGGCCATCGGGGAAGGCCAGGCAGATGACCGCGACAAAGCGGCCCTTGCGCTGGGCAGGCGTGATCGCGCCAACTTCTTGCAAGGCCACTTCCGTGCGCTGCATGGCCATGCCGAAGTCGCGGGAGCCGTCCGGCGTCTCAGCCCAGTTGGCGGTGTAGACGCCGGGTGCGCCGTCGAGCGCATCGACACACAGGCCGGAATCGTCCGACAGCGCCGGCAATCCAGTGGCCTTGGCGGCGGCCAAGGCTTTTATGAGGGCGTTCTCCTCGAAAGTGGTGCCGGTCTCGTCCGGTTCCGGCAGGCCGTATTCCTTTGCGGACTTCGCTTCAATGCCGAATGGCGCCATCAGATCGGCGAATTCTCGCAATTTGCCGGCGTTGTGGCTTGCGACGATGATCTTATGCCCATCAAGCGAATGAATAGTTGGCGAATGCATCAGATGCCCCAAATTCGTGGCTCGGCGAATTCGATCGAATTGCCGGAGGGATCGCGAATATAGATCGAGCGGCCGCCTTGCGGCCACTCGAACTCGCTTTCGATGGCGATTTTCTTCGCCTCAAGATGCGCTTTCCAGCGTGGGATTTCATCCGCGCTTGCGGCGAAGCAAAGATGGCCCTGGCCGACCGCGCCATGCGGCGGCACGGGCAGCTTGGCGTCGGCCCGCGGCGGCACTTTGGTGGCCTCGGCATTGAAGATAAGCAGCACGCCGTCGCCGCAGCGGAAGAAGAGATGCCTGCCATCGACCTTACCGAGCAGATCGAGCCCGAGCACGCCCGAATAGAACCGTTCCGCGGCAGCAAGGTCGGTCACGTAGAGTGCTGATTCCAGGATTGCGGAAGGAGTCACAGGATCGCCAATCTCATCAATATTGGACCGCAGCTAAGCCACCGCCATTTGCTGCAAGCTGACCAGGCGCTGAATGCCTTTCTTGGCGAGCCCCATCAGCGCCGCGAACTGCTCTTCCGAGAACGGCTCGCCCTCGGCCGTGCCTTGGATCTCGACGATGCCGCCCTTGCCGGTCATGACGAAATTGGCGTCGGTGCCGGCCGAGGAATCCTCGATGTAGTCGAGGTCGATGACCGGCTGGCCATCATGGATTCCGCAGGAGATTGCCGCAACGTGATCCTTCAGCACCTTGCTCAGGCTCGCCATCTGGCGGGCTTCCATCCAGCGCAGGCAGTCGTAGAGCGCCACCCAGCCGCCGGTGATCGAAGCGGTGCGCGTGCCGCCGTCGGCCTGGATCACGTCGCAGTCGACGGTGATCTGCTGCTCGCCGAGCGCCTGCAGATTGACCACGGCGCGCAGGGAGCGGCCGATCAGCCGCTGGATTTCCAGCGTGCGGCCGCCTTGTTTGCCGGACGAAGCCTCGCGGCGCATGCGCTCGCCGGTCGAACGCGGCAGCATGCCGTATTCCGCCGTCACCCAGCCCTTGCCGGAGTTGCGCATCCAGCCCGGCACCTTTTCCTCCAGGCTGGCCGTACACAGCACATGCGTGTCGCCGAACTTCACCAGGCACGAGCCTTCCGCATGCTTGGAGACGCCGCGCTCGAAGGAGATGGGGCGCATTTCGTCGAATTGGCGTTTGGAAGGGCGCATTCAGGCTTCTTTCTTTCTTCGGAATCTTGGCCGGGGAATCTTGGCCGGCTTGTAGCCGCACGGGGCGTGACGCGCAAAGGAAAATGGACCGGTTGCGCCGACACCGCGGAAGTCTATATCTTCGGGGCGGAGGTTTTGGCTCGAAATGACAAAGGCAGTCGATCCCGGTTTGCAGTCGCACGTGCTCCCCTCGCACGCGCTGCAATCGCCCGCGCTTCAATCGCTCGACATGCGTTCGCGCGACATCTTCCGGCGCATCGTCGATTCCTATTTGAGGGATGGCGAGCCGGTCGGTTCGCGCAGCCTGTCGCGCATCCTGCCGTCGTCGCTGTCGCCGGCCACCATCCGCAACGTGATGAGCGACCTTGAGCATCTCGGCCTGATCTATGCGCCGCACATTTCGGCTGGCCGGCTGCCGACCCAGGCAGGCCTGCGCTTCTTCGTCGATGCTTTCATGGAACTTGGTGACCTCTCCGACGAGGAGCGCCGCACCATCGAGGCCCAGGTGCGCGCCTCCGGCTCGGGCGCGACGCTGGAGCATATGCTGACCGAGGCCAGCCAGATGCTGTCCGGCATGTCGCGCGGCGCCGGCCTCGTGCTCGCCGCCAAGAATGAGGCGGCGCTTAAGCACATCGAATTCATCCAGCTCGAGCCGACCAAGGCGCTGGCCGTGCTGGTCTCGCAGAACGGCGACGTCGAAAATCGCGTCATCGATCTGCCCGCCGGCATCACCATCTCGCAATTGCACGAAGCCTCTAACTTCCTCAACGCCCATATCCGCGGTCGCACCCTGGCCGAGGCGCGGGTCGAGATCGCCCGCATCAAGGAAGAGACCAGGGCGGCCCTCGACACGCTGTCGCAGGATCTGGTCGAGAAGGGCCTGGCGGTCTGGGCAGGCGCTGAAAGCGGCGTGCCTGGGCGGCTTATCGTGCGCGGTCGCGCCAATCTCCTGGAAAACGTCACTGCCCAGGCCGACATAGAATTGCTGCGGCATCTGTTTGAGGATCTGGAGACGCAGGATGGGCTGATCCAGCTTCTCGACCTCGCCGAGGCAGGCCCAGGCGTGCGCATATTCATCGGTTCGGAAAACAAGCTGTTTTCGCTGTCTGGCTCCTCGCTGGTGGTGGCACCCTATCGCGACAAGGACGCGCGTGTCGTCGGTGCGCTCGGCGTCATCGGGCCGACGCGGCTGAATTATGCGCGCATAGTACCGATGGTCGACTATACGGCGCAGCTGATTTCGCGCATGCTGAGCTAGGAGCCGCCGCGGCCTGCCGCAAGGAGGAGAAAAGAATGGCGCTGGAATCGTTCAAGGCCCAGATCAGTCTGCTGCTCGAAGAAATGATCAACCAGCCAGAGGATCAGCACGAGGTACAAGAGCAGTTGCGCGAGAAGCTGCAAGAGATGCGGGCGATGGGTTTACCGCTGCCGGCCGATCTGGTCGCGCTGGAAAAGCGCCTCGACGACGACTTTTACGCCTCTGGCAACTGAACGGGTTCGGCTTCAAATCCTCGTGTGCTGGACGGCCGCTTGGAACGATCAATACCTGATGCCGTTTGCCCCTGTTCGAGGCGAATCCCGGAGGACGTTGATGATCCGATCTGGCGGCTTTGCGGCCTTGGCCGCTGCCCTCCTTGTTGCGACACCGGCAGCCGCCCAGCAGGCGGATCAGAATGTGCTCAAAGGCGAAGCCGCGTTTGGCGATTGGCACGCCGACAGGCCTGGCGTCCGACGCCTGATTGGGCCGCGAGACATGCCGGCAGCCGACCCCGCCCAATCCGCTTCGAACGGCGCCGGCGTGGCGGAACGGCCCGAAAGCGCCAAGCCAGAATTGCCGTCGGGCTTTTCGGCTGAAATGATCGCATCCGGCATCGTCAATCCACGTGTCGTGCGCGTCGCTCCGAATGGCGACCTGTTTGTTGCCAACAGCCATGCCGACCAAATACGCGTCTATCGTCTCGCCGAGGGCAGCGCCAGGCCCATCGAGAAAGCGATCTTCGCCAAGGGGCTCAATTATCCCTACGGCATCGCCTTCTATCCGCCAGGAGACAAACCGCAATGGGTTTATGTCGCGAACAGCGACAGCATCGTCCGCTTCCCCTATCGCGATGGCGACCTGAAGACATCCGGCAAACCAGAAACCATTGTCGCCAAAATCCCGTCGGGTGGTCACACGACCCGCGACATCGCCTTCTCGCAGGACGGCAAAACGCTTTATTTGTCGGTTGGCTCCGCCTCGAACGTCGCCGAGGATATAGGCAAGGAGCCGGATAGCGGCCTCGACGCCTGGGCCAAATCAAAGCCGCTCGGGGCGGCCTGGGGCTCCGATGACGGCCGTGCCGATGTGCTCGCCTTTGACCCGGATGGGAAAAATCCGCGAACTGTCGCCACCGGCCTGCGCAACTGTACGGGCATGACCGTGCAGCCCGCCACCGGCGCATTGTGGTGCGTCGTCAATGAGCGCGACGAACTCGGCGACAATGTGCCGTTCGAATTTGCAACGGCGGTCAAGGACGGCGGATTCTATGGTTGGCCTTGGTACTACATCGGCAATAACGAGGATCCGCGCCATCAGGGCGAGCGGCCAGACCTCGCCGGCAAGGCCACTGTCCCCGATGTATTGATGCAGGCGCATTCGGCGCCGATGAATATAGCCTTCTACGACGGCAAGAACTTCCCGGCGGATTATCAGGGTGACGCCTTCGTCGCCATGCATGGTTCGTGGAACCGTGGCGCCAGGACCGGTTACAAGCTGGTGAGGCTCAAATTCAGGGATGGCAAGCCGACAGGCGAATATGAGGACTTCATGACCGGCTTCGTCATCTCGAACGACGCCGTCTGGGGCCGCCCGGTCGGTGTCGCGATGGCCAAGGACGGCTCCCTGATCGTCACAGAGGACGGTAACGGCACCATCTGGCGCGTTACCTACGAAGACGGCCGCTCCTGAACGGCGGTGTCGCCTGCTGCGCTGGCGCAATCGAATCCGGCCCGAGGGAATTCACCCAACTTCAACATTGTGCGACAAGCGCCAATCATGACACTCACCGGGTTCCTCGCCTATAGTGCTGCCCTCGGCATCGCCGCGGCCATCCCCGGCCCAGGCGTCACCGCGCTTGTTGCGCGTGCTCTGGGTTCCGGCTTCCACTCGTCGCTGGCCATGTCGTTCGGGCTGATGCTCGGCGACCTGACCTATCTCACTGCCGTGGTGCTCGGCCTGGCTTTCGTCGCACAGACTTTCGGCATGGTCTTCCTGGCCATCAAATGGCTGGGCGTCGCCTACCTCGCCTTTCTTGGCTGGCGTTTCTGGACGAGCGGCATCACGCCCGAAACGGTGGAGGCGAAGAAAGGCAAGGGCGGCTTGGCATCCAGCTTTGTAGTCGGCCTTGCCGTCACGCTCGGCAATCCGAAGACGATGATCTTCTATCTTGCCATCACCCCGACCATCGTCGATCTGAAGACGATCACGCTGGCCGATTACGGTATCCTCGTCGCGCTCACCATCGTCGTCCTGCTCGTCGTGCTGGTGCCCTATCTGGCGCTGGCGGCCAAGGCGCGCTGGTTCCTGAAGTCGCCGCGGGCGCTGAGGGCACTCAACCGCACCGCCGCCGGCTTTATGGTCGGCGCGGCGGCGGCAATTGCCGCCCGCCAATAGATCTCTTTCGCCAATCCGCCCAACGATTGCCACGCCTTGCAAAGGCGGGGGTACTCAGCACGAACTTCACTCGGATATTTTTCGATCGACAGCCTATCTTGCGCGGTGGATGGCTCTATCCTATGCCCGCGCGACTCTTGCCGCTTTACCTCTGGGAGGAAATCAATGAACAAGCCCGCCACCCCCACACACGTGCCCGGCCGCGGCCGCATCTACAATTCGATCACCGAGACGATCGGTGACACGCCGCTGGTGCGGCTTGATAAATTCGCCAGGGAGAAGGGTGTCGTCGCCAATCTGCTGGCCAAGCTCGAATTCTTCAACCCGATCGCCTCGGTCAAGGACCGCATCGGCGTGTCGATGATCGAGGCATTGGAGGCTTCCGGCAGGATTACGCCCGGCAAGACCACCCTGATCGAGCCGACCTCGGGCAATACCGGCATCGCGCTCGCCTTTGCCGCCGCTGCCAAGGGCTACAAGCTGATCCTGACCATGCCGGAAACCATGTCCGTCGAACGCCGCAAGATGCTGGCTCTGCTCGGTGCCGAACTGGTGCTGACCGAAGGGCCGAAAGGCATGAAGGGCGCCATCGCCAAGGCGGACGAGCTGGCGGCAACGCTGCCCGACGCTGTCATTCCGCAGCAATTCGAAAACCCGGCCAATCCGGAAATCCATCGCCGCACCACGGCCGAGGAAATCTGGAACGACACCCATGGCGAAGTCGATATCTTCGTTGCCGGCATCGGGACCGGCGGCACCATCACCGGCGTCGGCCAGGTGCTGAAGAAGCGCAGGCCCTCGGTGCATGTCGTCGCCGTCGAACCGGAAGCCTCGCCGGTGCTGTCGGGCGGCCAGCCAGGCCCGCACAAGATCCAGGGCATTGGCGCCGGCTTCGCGCCAAAAATCCTCGACACGACGATCTATGACGAGATCGTCAAGGTCTCGAACGAGGATTCGGTTGCCAATGCACGGCTCGTCGCTCGGCTCGAAGGTGTGCCGGTCGGCATCTCGTCGGGGGCCGCCCTGCAAGCGGCGATCGTCGTCGGCTCGCGGCCCGAGAACAAGGGCAAGAACCTCGTCGTCGTCATCCCCTCCTTCGCCGAGCGCTATCTCTCGACGATCCTGTTCGAGGGATTGGGCGCTTAGACACGAGCGTTTTTGACCGGTCAGTAGCGATCCTTCGCGATGCCCTCCGACATCAAATACTCAGTATCACGCGTCGGCGTGGACCGCTGAAAAACCACCTGTGGCGGGCGTCGTTCGCTTGAGCGGCGGGTCACTTCCGTATCAATCGTCGCTGCCCGGCAGGTGGAGGACTTTATGTACAAGCTCTATACGCGTGCCAATACCGGCGGCTTTGTCGTCGAGGCGGCGCTCGCTTTGGCGGGCGTGCCTTTCGACCAGATCGACGTTCCGAAGGGCCGACCCGACCAGGCCTTTTTAGATATCAGCCCCTTGAACCAGGTGCCGGTCCTGATCTTGCCGGACGGACGCTCGATGACCGAATCGGCGGCGATCTGCATCCTGCTGGCCGAGCGCCACCCCGAAGCAGGACTGGCGCCCGCAGCAAGTTCGGCTGACCGTGCCGACTTCCTGCGCTGGATGTTTTTCATGTCCTCCGTCATCTATTCGGCTGACCTGCGGTTCTTCTACGCTCATCGCTACACGACCGATCCCCGGGGCGTGGACGCTGTCAAACAGGCGGCGGTCTCGGAAATGGATCGCAGCCTCGCCATTCTCGATGCCGCCCTCGACGGCCGCGACTGGCTGGCCGGCGACCAACTCTCGCTGGCCGACATCTATCTCGTCATGCTGGTGGCCTGGCATCCGGAGGTCGCGAAGGTTCCAACCGCTTGGCCGAACATCGAACGCCTGTGGGCCAATTTGCGGGAACATCGGGTGATGAAGAGGCTGAATGCTTCCCACGACATGTGGCCGGCCTAAGCACTCCGCCTTGTCTCAGTGTCTTTCCGCGCGGCCGAGCCCTGCCCGTCGTTCCTGCAGGAACCGGCGCACGGCCGGATCTCGTTCGAGGCCGATAGCCCGGTCATAGGCCTCGCTCGCTTGTGGAACTTTGCCGAGTCTGGCCAGCAGGCCCGCGCGGGCGGCCCAGTAAGGTTGATAGTCATACAGCCGCTTGTCGCCGCTGAGTTGATCAAGCGCGCCCAATCCTTCTGAAGCACCTTCGGCCTCGGCAATCGCCACCGCACGGTTGATCGACACCACCGGCGAGCCGGCAATCACCGACAGCGCGTCGTAGAGCTCCTTGATCGCGACCCAGTCGGTACAACCGGTCAGCCGCCGTGTCGTATGGGCGGATTGCACGGCGGCCTCGAGCTGGTAGCGGCCGACAACACCCTCGGCGGCCGCGCGCCCGAGCAGCGCCTCCGCTTCATCGATCAGGGTATCGTCCCACAATGCAAGATCCTGCTCGGCCAGCGGCACATAGTCACCCGCCGCATTGCGCCGGGCTGCACGCCGCGCCTCGGCGAACAGCATCAGCGCCAGCAGGCCGAGTGCTTCCGGCTCATCCGGCATCAGCGAGGCGATCAAACGGCCGAGCCAGATGCCTTCGGTCGCGAGATTGCGGCGCCGCGTTTCGGTGCCGGCCGGGTCGGACCAACCTTCGGCAAACGCCGCGTAGATCGCTTCCAGAACGGTGCCCAGCCGCTCGCCGAGTTCGGCCCGCTCCGGCACGCGGAACGGAATGCCTGTCTCGCGAATTCGCGTCTTGGCGCGCACCAGGCGCTGGCTCATCGTGGCTGGCGAGACAAGAAAAGCCGAGGCGATGGTCGCTGCGTCGAAGCCCAGGACCGTCTGCAGGATCAGCGGTGCTCGCACGCCGGCCTCAATCGCGGGATGGGCGCAGGCAAACATGAGCCTGAGCCGCTCGTCCGGCAGGTCTTCCTCGGCCATGCGCGCCTCCATCTCCTCGGCGATCAGTCTGAAGTGGTCGCGGCCCGCCTCGCGTGTCAGCCGCCGTCTGACCGCGTCGACGCGGCGCTTGCGTGCCACCGCCAGCAGCCAGGCTTCCGGCTTGTCGGGCACGCCCGCCTGTGGCCAACGCTCGAGCGCCGCTGCAAAGGCATCGGCCAATGCGTCCTCGGCAGCGGCCACGTCGCGCGTGCGTGCGGCGAGATAAGCGACCAGCTTGCCGTAGCTTTGCCGGGCGGCCGCTTCCGCCGCCGCCCGCGCAGTATCGGGCAATTCCGGCATCACATGGTGAGTTCCCAGACCGGCCGCACCTCTACCGTGCCGGTGCCGGCGCCCGGGCAGCGCGCCGCCCAGGCGATGGCGGCGTCGACGTCCTCCGCTTCGATCATATAGAAGCCGGCAAGCTGCTCCTTGGTGTCGGCATAGGGGCCGTCGAGCACGTTGGTCTTGCCATTGGCCATCCGCACCGAGGTAGCGGATTGCGTCGGCTTCAGCCGGTCGCCGGCGAGCCAGGCGCCGGATTTCTTCAGCGCTTCGGTGTAGGCGACGTACGCGCTCGACATCTGTGTCACCGCATCTGCTGGCGCGGCTGCCATCCCCGCTTCGTTTCCATAGATCAAAAGCATGTATCGCATGGTCTTCTCCCGTTTCTCGAAGGCCGCATCGTTGCGAGCCGGACTTATGTCGCGCGGCCCTGCCGGATTTCGACAAGCGCTGGAAAAATCTTTCTGCCGCGATGCGACCTCGCGCAAGCGCCAACGTGTTGCGGCACTGCTTAGCCGTTCGTCTAATCGCTGCTATTGCGGGTTGGCATTTCCCGCCCGCTGTCTAAACTCGCTTCGTGCCGCCGAGGAGGGCACGGCGGCGAATTTTCAGGGAGGAAATCGCATGCTCAATTTCAGAACGAAATTTGTTGCAGCCGGCGTGCTGGCGCTGTCGCTTGGCCTCGGCGCGGTATCGGTCAAGGCACAGGAATTCATCAACGTGCTGACCGGCGGCACGTCCGGCGTCTACTATCCGCTCGGCGTCGCGCTGTCGGAAATCTACGGCAAGGGCATCGAAGGCGCGCGTACTCAGGTGCAGGCGACGAAAGCGTCGGTCGAAAACCTCAACCTGCTTCAGCAGGGCAAGGGCGAGATCGCCTTTGCGCTCGGCGATTCCGTCAAGCTGGCCGCCGAAGGCAATACTGAAGCAGGCTTCCCAGGCAAGCTCGACAAGCTGCGCGGCATTGCCGCCATCTATCCCAACTACATCCAGATCGTCGCCAGCAAGGAATCCGGCATCAAGACGCTCGCCGATCTCAAGGGCAAGAGCCTTTCGGTCGGCGCGCCGGCCTCAGGCACCGAGCTCAACGCCCGCACGATATTTGCCGCTGCCGGGCTGAAATACGAAGACCTCGGGCGGATCGAATATCTACCCTTCGCCGAATCGGTGGAGCTGATCAAGAACCGACAGCTCGACGCCACGCTTCAGTCGGCTGGCCTTGGGGTCGCGTCGATCCGTGACCTCGCCACCTCATTGCCGGTAAACATCGTTGCCGTGCCGGCGGAGGACGTCACCAAGATCGGCTTGCCCTATCTTTCCGTGGTCATCCCCAAGGGCACCTACGAGGGCCAGACCGAGGATGTTGCGACCGCCGCCGTCGGCAATTTCCTGATCACCAGCGCCGATGTCTCCGACGAGACCGCCTACCAGATGACAAAACTGCTGTTCGAGCATCTCGACCAGCTCACCGCTGCCCACGCCGCCGCCAAGGCGATCGACCCGGCCAAGGCGCTCGACGGCATGCCAGTGCCGCTGCATCCAGGCGCCGAGAGGTATTACAAGGAAAAGGGATTGGTGAAGTAAGGAGCCATCCCTCCCCCTTGAGGAAAAGGTGAACAGCTGCCGAAGGCGAATGGACCGGTAGGGTCGGTTGAGGCCGTACACTGCCGCACCGACCCCACCCGCCTAGCTTCGCTCGCACCTCCCTCGGGGAGGGGAGCGCCCCGCCAGGAACCCCGCTAATGACCGCAACCCCGACCGTTCTTTCCCCCACAGCGGAAGCTCCTGTCGAAGGATTGCCGCCTGGCTTCGGCGAAGGCATCGCTGGCAAGGCGGCTTTTTTTATCGCCATCGCCTTCTCCATCTTCCAAATCTACATCGCCGCCTACGGCACCCTACCGAGCCAGGTCATACGCGCCATGCATGTCGGCTTCCTGCTGCTGCTCGGCTTTGCCCTAATCGCCAATCTGCGCGCCAAAAGCGTCCCGGCGAAAGCAGTGTTCTGGACGCTCGGCCTGCTTGGTTTCGCCACCGGTCTGTACAATTGGGTGTTCTATGCCGACCTCATCCGCCGCTCCGGCTTTCTCACCACGCCTGACCTGATCGTCGGCGCGGTGCTGGTCGTGCTGGTCTTCGAGGCGGCGCGGCGGTTGATGGGGCTGCCGCTTGCCGTCATTGCCTTCATCTTTCTCGCCTACGCATTCGCCGGCAATCATCTGCCACCGCCGTTCATCCATCGCGGCTATGATTTCGCCCAGCTCGTCGACACCTTCGCCTACGGTACCGAAGGCATCTACGGCACGCCGATCTATGTCTCGGCCGCCTACATCTTCATCTTCGTCGTTTTCGCCGCCTTTCTTGAGCGCGCCGGCATGATCGCGCTGTTCAACGATTTTGCGCTTGGCCTGGTCGGCTCATGGCGCGGCGGCCCGGCGCAAGTCTGCGTGCTGTCCTCGGCGCTGATGGGCACCATTTCCGGCTCCGGCGTCGCCAATGTGGTGGCCAGCGGCCAGTTCACCATCCCGCTGATGAAGCGCTTCGGTTTCCGCTCGGCTTTCGCCGGCGCCGTCGAGGCGACCTCGTCGATGGGCGGTCAGATCATGCCGCCGGTGATGGGAGCGGTTGCCTTTATCATGGCCGAGACCCTGAACATCCCCTATGCCGCTGTGGTCAAGGCGGCGATCATTCCGGCGCTGCTCTATTTCGGCGCCTGTTTCTGGCAGGTGCACCTGGAAGCCGGCAAGGCCGGCCTGCACGGCATGGCCAATGCCGACCTGCCCAATCCGTGGGATGCGGTGAGACAACATTGGCCGCTGGTACTGCCTCTCGCAGCACTGATCTACCTGCTGTTTGCCGGCTACACACCGGTGTTCGCCGGCACCATGGGTCTGGCGTTGACCATTGTGCTTATCCTCGGCACGCCGCTGGCAGCATCGATCGGGCCTCTCGCCTTCCGCATCGTCTTCTGGCTGGCGCTCGGACTTGCCGCGGCTTCCTTCATGAAATTCGGCGTCAACATCCTCAGCCTGGTCATCGCAGTGCTGGTCGCCGCCTGCCTCACCTTCAAGGGCGGGCGCGAGACGCTGCGCATATGCGTGGATTCCCTTGCCGAAGGAGCAAAGAACGCGCTGCCGGTCGGCATTGCCTGCGCCATTGTCGGCATTGTCATCGGTACGTTGACGCTTACCGGCATCGCCTCGACCTTCATCGGCTGGATCATCTCGATCGGCGAGAACAATCTGTTCCTGTCGCTGCTTTTGACCATGCTCACCTGCCTGGTGCTCGGCATGGGCATACCGACCATTCCCAACTACATCATCACTTCGTCGCTGGCCGGGCCAGCGCTGCTGTCGCTCGGCGTGCCGTTGGTGGTCAGCCATATGTTCGTCTTCTATTTCGGCATCATGGCCGATCTCACCCCGCCTGTGGCGCTGGCCGCCTTCGCC
Source organism: Mesorhizobium sp. M0437 (assembly GCF_040321335.1). NCBI lineage: Bacteria > Pseudomonadati > Pseudomonadota > Alphaproteobacteria > Hyphomicrobiales > Phyllobacteriaceae > Mesorhizobium > Mesorhizobium sp. M0437. The sequence continues at coordinate 57,146 of NZ_JAMYRK010000029.1, read as the reverse complement.
GCCGCACCCATGGCCAAGGAAAGCGGCCTCAAGATCGGCGTCCAGGCCACCAAGCTTGCCATTGCCGGCTTCGTTGTGCCGTTCATGGCGGTCTATACCCCGGCGCTGATGCTGCAGGACCCCGGCCCGATCGCCGCCCAGTTCGGCTATCCCGTCGAGGTCGCCTATATCGTCATCAAAGCCTGCATGGGTATCGTCCTGTGGGGCGCCGCGGCCGTCGGATTTCTCGCCCGGCGCATGGCCTGGTGGGAACGCCTCGTCGCCTTCGCCGCCGGCGTGCTGCTGGTTGCGGCGCTGCCGCTCACCGACGAGGCGGGCTGGGCGCTATCCCTTGCCTGGATCGGCTGGCACTGCTGGCGCGCGCGGCAGGCTTCGCTGGCTAATTCAGCATGAGCCTCTGCATCGTCGCGGCCGGCAAGACGGTGACGCTCGCGGTCGCTGCCTTCACGCTCTCCTGGGTGCATTCGGTGGAGAAGACCCAGTGGCAGGAAGACTGGAAGGTGCTGCCGTCCGGCCTGCAATTGGTCGAGGCCCGCATCAAGGGATCGGGCGCCGGGATGGAGCCGCCGCAAGGCTCGGTGCTGAGAAACGGCTGGTGGGTCTATGCGCCCAAGGTCGGGCCACAGCGGCGCCTCGCGCTCGCCGCCTCGGGCGCAACGGGTCAGGGCTGGACGCTGTGCACGGCGCAGGACTGTCGCGAATTGGCCAAGCTGGCAGGCGGCACGATCTCGCTGGAGCCGTGCGGGCCGGAGGGCTCCAGCCAGCCGCGGTAGCGGACGATCATGCCGGCAAGCGGATGCGAGATCTCAACATGGAAGCGGAAGCGGCCATCCTTCACCGTTTCGTAGGAAGTCGAGCGTGGACCGAGCCACATCGGAAGCGGCAGGCCAAAAAAACTCCAGCGGCGCAAGACCAGCGCCAGCCGGCCGTCTGCTGCAACCAGCGCCATCGCGAAGGTCAGCGGGCCGAAGCGTTCGCACAGCAAGCGCTGCGATCGACCCCGGCCTGCGGACTGTAGGCTCGAAAAACTGTGCTTGCCGAATGTCCGGGTCCAGGTCTCGCCGTCCTTGTCGGTGTCGAAGCGGACATGAACCGGGATGTCCTCGCTTGCCCCGGGGAAGCCGACCGTCCAGGCCATTAGCCGGCCAAGAACATTGCGCCCGCGTTCGACGCGCGCGCGGCCTGCGGCCGTGATCGTACGGTCATGCATTGACCGAATTGCCTCGGGAAGGCCTTGCCAGGCGGCACCGAGCAGCTCGGCATAAAGCGGCTTGTCCTCGTCCGCCGCCCCGTTCCTGAAGCCGGTGTAGATTGTCCGCCCGGCGAACAGGGCTTCATAATCCCGGAGCTCCAAATCGCGCATCGCCGCCCGTGCGCCCGGCGCGGGCTGATGTCCGGCCAGCGCTTTGCGGACCAGCGCTTCGACCGCCATCGACGGGATCAGCGGCCCATCATTGCCCTCGGCCACGAGATGCCACGAGCGCTTGACGATGGCGCCCGCCCGGTCCGATCCCTCCACCTCGACGAACATGCCGCCGCGATGCTCGCCCCAGCGCAGCCGGTTCGTTGCCTGATGCATCAGCGGCGCCAGTGGCGAAAGCGAACCGATCAATCCGGCGCGTACAAGCCAGGCGAGGCCGATCAGGGCGCGGTGCAGCGTCTCGGGAACCGGCCCGGCGCCCATCCAGATGGTCTTCGCCTCCGGCCAAAGCTTGGCCAGAGCGCGCAGGTCCGGAACGTCGACCAGCGAGAACAGCGTGTTTCGAAGCGGCAGCCGGCCCGGCGGCGCGACGGAGTAGCGCAATTGCTCTGTGAACGGATGGCCTTGTTCGGGACGGCCATTACGAACAAGCCGCACCGGCTGACCGGCGTAACCGCCGATAGCCCGAATGACGTTCTCGCCGACTCCGGCAAAGGGCGACGGCGCGATGCCGCCGCGAATGCCGTCGACCCGCGTCAGGTCCGAAGACAGGCGACGCACCACTGCCGCCGTCAGCACCGGAAAGCTCGACACGCCGGACAGCACGAAGACGCCGGCGTTTCGCGCCGCCTCGTCGAACGCAGAGACACCGGCGACGAAATCCGAGCCGTCGGCTAGATCGAGATAGTTGATGCGCCGGGCGATGCAGCCCTCGATCAGGCGATAGCGTCCCTCGCCATAGGCCTGGAACGGACCGCTCGCGTCGACTACAATATCAGGCTCTAATGCAGCGAGTTGCGCGGCGAGATCGCCGTCACGGTCGAACAGTGCCGGCACCAGCTGGGCTGCTGTCGGGGCGCGCTTCTTGCAATACGCGTCAGCCTTGGCGAGCGAGCGCCCGGCGACAAAGAGGATCAGATGCGGCTCGCCCTCCAAAAGCTCGACAGTGCGACCGCCAAAGGTGCCATAGCCGCCGACGACAAGAACCTTCATCCGCAGTTCCCCCAAAATGCCCCGCCCGCTCCCGGCCACGGCAACGAACCTAGCCGATCAATCTTGCCCTCACCTCGGCGGAAGGGATTTCGCAATTGTCCTTCTTGCCGAACAGGGCGTAGCGGTTCTTTGCGATGCGGTCGTAGAGCCAGTCGCGAAGCGGGCGCGGCAACAGCAACAGGATCCGCGCCGCCCGACACGGCCAGCCGAGTTCGGCCATGAAGGCAACGAAACTGTCCAGGCGGGTGAAAGCGGCACCATCAATGATGACGAGATTGGTCTCGTAGCGATCCGTCCGCAGCCCGTATTTCTTGAACAGCACCTCGCCGAACGGCGACTGCGCCGTTACGAAATGGCAGCGGCCCTTGCGGTCGAGCTTCACCACCATGCGCACGAAGCCCGAGCACAACACGCAAACACCGTCGAACACGATCAACGGGCGACTTGCACCGAATTCTGGCGGCTCAGGAGAATGGTTCGGCTCGACGATCACGTGACGCCCGGCAGCTGGTGTCAGGCGACACTAGGCCTGCCGGCGGCTGGATCAAAGCCCGGAATGCTAGAGGCCGGGCGTTGTCGCACGCCGTCTGTCGGTCAGCGCAGGGCGCTCGGCGCGATAGGTCGTTGACCGATTGTCGGCGTCGGGCCGGCAGATACGGCTGTCGTGACGGCTCTCCGTGGTCATCATCAGTGCACGCTGATCCCAAGCGTGTTGCCACGGCGCGCGCAGGCGGGACCTGGGCCGCGCATATAATAGCGCTCAGGCCGATAGGTCGGAGCGACGAATTCGCGGATGGCGGCGGCATAGCCGGCGATTTGATTCCAGAAGCTCATTTTACTCGGTCCCTGTCCCGCTTCGGATGTCCCTTCCGAATTGCGGGGATCATAGCGTCCAGGCGTGAATAGTCGGTGAACGCGATGTTAATCTCTGGTCGAAAATGCCTTTGTTCATGGCTGGAATGCGGCTGATTCGCGGTGTTTCCATGCAGTCCGTCGGCATTTCGTCCAGTGTGACTTTTGCATCACATATGTTTCGCCTGAATGTCGCAGAGGCGCGGTTTTGTTTCAGGTTTTGCCGGACCGCGAAATTTCCGTGCACGCGGCCGGAAAACCAGGAACCGGCCCGTCAGCCGCACGTTGATTTCCCAGTGCCGGGACGAACCGGCTCCGCAGGCTGTGGTGCTCGGGTGGGCCGCAGCCAAAAAATCCGAAACTGCAAGAGCAATGGAAAGGCAAAGGCCATGGGTTTCTTTTCGAAGGATATCAAAACCCTCAACGACCTCTTCGTGCACACGCTGCGCGACATCTATTACGCTGAAAAACAGATAGAGAAATCGCTGCCGAAGATGATCGACAAGGCGAGTGATCCGCAGCTGAAAGCCGGCTTTGAGAAACATCTCGCTCAGACCAAGGGTCATATCCAACGTGTCGAGCAGGTGTTCGAACTGCACGGCGTGAAGGCCAAGCAGGTCGACTGCCCAGCCATCGACGGCATTCTCGAAGAAGCCGACGACGTCAGCGGCGACATCGCCGACAAGGAGGTCCTCGACGCTGCGCTGATCGCCTCCGCACAGGCGGTCGAGCATTATGAGATGACCCGTTACGGCACCCTGATTGCCTGGGCCAAGCAACTGGGCCGCAGCGACTGCGCCAATGTGTTGGCCAACAACCTCAAGGAGGAGCAGGCAACCGACCGCAAGCTTACCGAGATAGCGGAAAGCAAGGTCAACCTGCAAGCCGCCGAGTAGCGCAGTGAGCGAGAACAAGGCAAGGCTGGGTTGAAAGCCCGGACTTGCCTTTTGCGCCGCCGGAACCGGAACGGACTTTGCCCGTCCTCGGTTGAACATTGTCGTGCAGGGAGTTTGTCATGGCGCCGCGCCCGGCCTGGAGAGGGTATCTCAAGCTTTCGCTGGTCACTTGCGCCGTCGAACTGACCAATGTCGTCACCCAGGCGGAGAAAGTCTCATTCCGCGTGCTCAACCGCAAGACCGGCAATACCGTCAAGCGCGTCTATGTCGATTCGGCAAGCGGCAAGCCGCTCGATGAAGGCGACGAGATCAAGGGCTACGAAATCGGCGACGGCGACTTCGTCCAAATCGAGGAGGAGGAGATCGAAGCCGTGCAGATTGAATCCTCGCACACGATGAGCCTCGATGGTTTCATCGAAAAATCCTCGATCCAACAGATCTATCTCGACGCGCCCTATTATGTGACGCCTGCGGACGAGGTCTCGGAAGAGGCCTTCGCCGTCATCCGCGACGCCATGGCCGCCAAGAAGACGGCGGGGCTGGCCCGCATTGTGCTCTATCGCCGCGAACGTCCGGTGGTCATCGAGCCGTTGGGCAAGGGTCTGCTGCTGACGACCTTGCGCTATGGCGATACGGTTCGCAGGCCCGAGATAGTGTTCGGCGACATCAAGACGGTGAAGACCGACGCCGAGATGATCAGGCTGGCCGAACACATCGTCGATGAGAAACAGGCGGCGTTCGATCCTTCCGAATTCGAGGACAAATACGAAAATGCCCTGATCGAGCTGGTCCGCGCCAAGAAGGCCGGCAAGAAGGCACCGAAGGCCAAGGCGGAACCACGGCCCTCCAACGTCGTCAACCTCTTCGATGCGCTGAAGAAGAGCCTTTCGTCGGAAGCCGGTGCGCCGGCAAAGACCGGACGCCCGGGAAAAGGCGCCAAGTCCAAAGCCGCCCGGCGCAAATCTGCTTAGGATCCGCCCATGGCCAGCCTCGAGCAGTATCACGCCAAGCGCAATTTCAAGAAGACGGCCGAACCAGCCGGCAAGGTTTCGCGCGGCAAGAAAGCCGTGGCGGGTGGCATCTTCGTCATCCACAAGCATGCCGCCACCAGGCTCCACTACGACCTTCGTCTCGAGCATGGTGGCGTGCTGTGGAGCTGGGCCGTGACGCGAGGCCCGAGCCTCGACCCGCACGAAAAGCGGCTCGCCGTGCACGTCGAGGACCACCCGATCGACTATGCGCCGTTTGAAGGCACCATCCCGAAGGACCAATATGGCGGCGGCTCGGTCATTGTCTGGGACGAGGGAACTTGGGTCCCCGATGGCGACCCGGCAAGGGCGATGAAGAAAGGCCATATCAGTTTCGAACTGCATGGCCACAAATTGCATGGCGCCTGGCATCTGGTGCGGCTGAAGCCGCGTCCGGGCGAAAAGCGTGACAACTGGCTGCTGATCAAATCCGACGATGCCGCCGCGCGTCCGGGCGAGGACATTTTGCAGGAGTCGCCGCAATCGGTGAAATCCGGCCTGACCATCGAAGAGGTCGGCGAAGGCAAGACCGCCGACGGCAAGAAGCCAAGGGTCTGGCAGTCCGACAGGCCGGCTACCGGCAAGAAGGCAGTCGCGGCAAGGCGGCTCGAATTCATCGAACCGGCGCTCGCAACGCTGGAGCGGGACGCGCCGCCCGGCAAGGACTGGCTGCATGAGGTGAAGTTCGACGGCTATCGCATGCAGTCGCAGCTTGCCGGCACCGAGGTGCGGCTTTTGACGCGCGCCGGCCTCGACTGGACAGACAAATTCGGTGGCGCAATTGTCGCGGCACTTGGCGGCCTGAAATGCACCGATGCGATCATCGACGGCGAAATCGTCGTGCTGGCGGATAACGGCGTCTCGTCATTCTCGCTGCTGCAGCAAGATCTGTCGGCGGGCCGCACGGATCGTTTCATCTACTACGTTTTCGACCTGTTGCGTCTCAACGGTGAGGATATCCGTTCCGAGCCGCTGGTCGAGCGCAAGGAAAGGCTGCGCACTTTGCTCGCCGGACCGGCCGAGGATCAGGCCGTGCGCTTCAGCGACCACTTTGCCGAGCCCGGCAAGATCATGCTGGAGCATGCTTGCCGGCTGGGGCTCGAAGGCGTCGTCTCCAAGCGTGCCGATGCGCCCTACCGCAGCGGTCGTGTTCCCTCGTGGGTGAAGTCGAAATGCACGGCGCGCCAGGAATTCGTCATCGGCGGCTATATGCCGTCGGACAAGACCGGGCGCGGCCTGCGCTCGCTGCTGGTCGGCTATCACGAGGGCGGCAAGCTGCGCTATGCCGGCCGCGTCGGCACCGGCTTCACGGCCAAAAGCACCAACGAGTTGAAGAAGAGGCTTGATGCGCTAAAGACGACTTCCTCGCCCTTCGACAGGGCGGTGCCAAGGGGCAAGGGGCTGGTCTGGGTCAAGCCCGAACTTGTCGGCGAGGTGGAGTTTCGCAGTTGGACGTCGGACCGTATAATACGCCACGCGTCGTTCCAGGGATTGCGCGAGGACAAGCCGGCGGAGGAAGTCGTGCAGGAGAAACCGAAAGCACGCTCAGCTCCGGCAGAGTCGAAGCCAAAGCCCGCCAAACCCGCGGCCACGGCGAAAACCTCGGTTACGCTGTCCCGCCCCGACAAGCTTCTGTGGCCGCAGGAGAACGTATCGAAGCAGGATCTGGTCGATCACTACGCGCTGGTCTGGCCGCGCATGAAGCAATTCGTCATCAACCGGCCGCTCAGCCTCGTGCGGGCGCCGGACGGTGTTGGCGGCCAACGGTTCTTCCAGAAGCATGCCTCGGCCGGCATGCACGACAAGATCGCCGTGATGAAGGACCCCACCGACGGCGAGGAGATATTGTTCATCCGCGATTTCGACGGTGTCGTGGCCCTCGTTCAACTCGGCGTCGTCGAGATCCACATCTGGGGCTCGACCACGGACGAGCTGGAAAAACCAGACCAGATCATCTTCGATCTCGATCCCGACGAGGGTGTCGACGTGAAGGCGGTGCGTGCCGCGGCGCTCGATATCCGCAGCCGGCTCGACGAACTGTCCCTGCCTAATTTCGTCAAGACCTCGGGCGGCAAGGGCTATCATGTCCTCGTCCCGCTGAAGCCGTCGGCGGACTGGGACGAGGTCAAAGGCTTCGCCCATGAGTTCGCCCGAGCGCTCGAGCAAGCCGCACCCGACCGCTACACGGCGACGCTGTCTAAGAAGGCGCGCACCGGCAGGATATTCGTCGATTATCTGCGCAATGGCCGTGGCGCGACCACGGTCGCGCCCTATTCGTCGCGCGCCAAAAAAGGCGCCACGGTATCAATGCCGGTGACCTGGGCGGAAATCGAGGCCGGATTGCCGCCGAACGCCTTTCCGATCGGCGACAAGACGACGCTGAAGCGGCTTGGGCAAGCCGATCCCTGGGAGGATTTTTTCAAGCAGGCCAAGCCGCTCAAGCGCGGCTAGAGTATTCCAGGAAAAGTGTGAAACGGTTTTCCGTCCGGAATTGCGTCAAAACAAAGAGATAGAGCGGTTCGGTGTTTCCGTGAAACGACGAGCCGTTCTAGTGCGTCGAAGCGAGCCGTCAGGCGAGAAACGTCTTCTCGAACGCCTGCTTGCCTGTCGGCGAGAAAATCACCGCACGGCTGTCCTTCTCGCGCCGCGCCCATTTCTCGGCGAGGATCTTGTCGAGAATGGCGGCGCCCAGCGTGCCGGCGAGGTGCGAACGCCGCACGCTCCAGTCGAGGCAGGCCCGGCACACCGGTCGCCGCGCCTTGCCCTCGACATCGATGCCGATCGCGGCGAAATGCGAGGCGGCCGACGGCCCAAGCTGAATCTCCTCATCATCTCGCAGGAGCACTTGTCGAGCGACGAGACGGTCCAGCATCGCCACCGCCTGCTCGCCGGCGAGGTGGTCGTAGCAGACCCGCGCCACGCGCATGGCCGCGTCGCGTGGGCCAGGCCGCACTCGTTGCGGCCCGGCCGCAGCGGCAACACCGGTGATCGCCTCGATCATGCCGGCTACCTGCGGGCCAGCGAGGCCGTAGTAGCGATGCCGTCCCTGGCTTGCCAGCGTCAGCAGCCCGCCTTCCATCAGCTTCGACAGATGGGAGCTCGCTGTCGGAAGCGACACGCCGGCCTCGAGTGCCAGTTCACTCGCCGTCAGTGCCGTGCCGCCCATCAGTGCGGACAGCATGTTTGCCCGCGCTGGATCGCCCACCAGGCTGGCAATGCGGGCTATGTCAGGTCCTTCGCGCATAGTTCGTTCCTCATCGAAGCATCCTCGTCAGATAAAGCATTAGTCTCGATGCAAATCAAGGAGACAACTATGCCTGCAAGGATCGCTTTCGGCGCCGCGCCTGCTCGCCGGCCGTTCCCGTTCATTGTCTTGCGCCGCTTGTGGCGGCGGCTCCTGAAGCGGTGGTTCGACCGTCATTTGCAGCGTCTCGACCTCGCCGAGATCGACGATCATCTGCTGCGTGACCTTGGCCTGACACCTGAAGACGTCCGCCGCGAATGCGCGAAATCGTTCTGGCAGGCATGATCGGCGAGGGATTTGCCTAGCATATCGATCTTCGGAACGTTTCGATCCGGCTCGAACTGTGACCGCCAGAAAACATCCACCGCCACGGAGGCGAAAATGACCATTACCTGCTTCATCCGCTACGAGATCGATCCGTTCGGCAAGGCGGCGTTCGAGGAATATGCACGCAATTGGGGGCAGGCGATCCCGCGTTGCGGCGCCGATCTGATCGGCTATTTCGCGCCGCACGAAGGCTCGGCCACCAGGGCTTATGCCGCCTACAACATCGACAGTCTTGCGGCCTACGAAGCCTACCGCGCCCGGCTCGCCGCCGATCCCGCCGGTAAGGCGAATTACGAGTTCGCCCGGCGGGAAAAATTCATCCTGAAGGAGGACCGCACCTTCCTCAAGCTGGCCTCCGGGCCACATGCTCCTTTGGTGAAACCATGATCGCCGTCATCTTCGAGGTCGAGCCGGCGGCGGGCATGCGCGATGCCTATCTCGGCATCGCCGCCGATCTGCGCCCACTGCTCGACGGCATCGACGGCTTCCTGTCGATCGAGCGCTTCCAGAGCCTTGCCGATCCGAACCGCATCCTGTCGCTGTCCTTCTGGCGCGACGAGGATGCGGTGAAGGCCTGGCGCAACACGCAGGAACATCGGCAGGCGCAGAAGGCCGGGCGCGGCGGTATCTTGGCGGACTATCGTTTGCGTTTCGCTCATGTCGTGCGCGATTACGGCCTGACCGAACGCGCCGAGGCGCCTCAGGACAGCCAGGCGGTGAATGGTTAAGCATTCCCGATCAGCACCCCTGCCGCAAACACCAGCGCGCCACCCAGCACCACCTGGAAGGCGGCGCGCCAGAATGGGGTCTGCATGTAGCGGTTCTGCACGAAGGCGATCGCCCACAGCTCGAAGAAAACCACCACGGCGGCGACAATGGTCGCCGTCCAAAAAAGCGGGATGAGATAGGGCAGCGCATGGCCGAGCCCGCCCAGCGTCGTCATGACGCCGACGGTCAGCCCGCGTTTTGCCGGCGAGCCGCGGCCAGATAATTTGCCGTCGTCGGAAGCCACCTCGGTGAAACCCATCGAGATGCCAGCGCCGATCGAGGCGGCAAGCCCGACCAGAAAGGTCTGGAACGTATCATGCGTGGCAAAGGCGGCGGCAAAGATCGGCGCCAGCGTCGACACCGAGCCATCCATCAGCCCGGCCAGCCCCGGTTGCACATAGGTCAGGATGAACTGGCGCTGCTCGGCCGCCGCCTCTTCGTCCTTGACCGCGCCCGGCACATGCTTTTGCTCCAGCCGCTGCGCCAGTGTCTCGTGGCCCTGTTCTGCGATCGCCAGGTCGTCGAGCAGCTTTCGCGTCGACGCATCGCCTGTGCGTTTGGCCGCCTCGATATAGAACAGGTAGGCTTGGCGCTCCATGGCCTCGGCCTGGCTGCGCACATGATCGATGCCGAGCGGCCTCACCAGCCAGTCCGGCTTGCGCTCGTAATAGCCCTTCACATGTTCGCGCCGGATCAGCGGTATGCGCTCGCCGAAGCGCTTGCGGTAAAGCTCGATCAGCGAATCGCGATGGCCGTCCTCCTCCTCCGCCATCTCCTCGAACACCTTGGCCGATTGCGGAAAGCTCTCCGCCAGCCCGTCGGCATAGGCGCGATAGATGCGCCCGTCATCCTCCTCAGAGGAGATGGCGAGCGCCAGGATCTCCTGTTCCGAGAGCGATTCAAAGGGACGGCGGCCGAAGCCGAAAACGCGGGAAAGCATGAGAAATTCACCCTAGTTTAGAACGGTTCTAAACTAGAGCTTCGCACATCCTCGGTCAATCGTGCCCGCTCCACTCATGCTCAAAGGTACAGGCTTCAAAATCCCGAACACATTGCCGTTGCTATCGGCAAACGTTCACCTATATAACCGAATCTCAACCAAGAGAAAGGAACCCGCAGATGCTGGAAAAACAGCAGCCGTTTGACCCCAAGCCGGTTCTCGACCTGATCGCTAACATCGAGGCGGACTTGCAGCGCCTGAAAGGGCTGGTCGAGCAGCAGGTCGAAAAATTTGATCCCGCCAATCCGCATAACAAGGCTCCCGACGGCAAGTTGACCGAGGAGGGCGTCGAGTGCTGCTATCGCCTGTTCGACGAAGGCAAGTCGCGCTATTCGGTCGCTCAGCAGATGAAGATCTCCTTCGCCGCTGCCACCCATCGCTTCAACACCTGGCGCAAGATCGGCGGCCCCAAACGGCAAAAGACGCTGTTGGGGTGAGGGGCGGCCGGCAATGCCGGTAAATCGGCAGCGATTTGTCGAAATGACGAATGCATGGCGGAGGGCGGAGGAGAGGTGGGTGACAGTCACGCCCACTCCTGCCTCCAAGTCGAATTGTAACGGTCACATTTTTTCATTGGTGCGCGGCTTCCCTTTCCGTGCACCATAGGCCGTCTCATCTCTTGCAGGACCCAGCCATGATCACCCCTCCCGGCATCGCCGATATTCACAGTGCAGCAGCGCGATTGTCCGGACTGATCGTCGAAACGCCGCTGATCGAATCGCCGGAGTTGAACAATCGCTTCGGCGCCAGGATCCTGTTCAAGCCGGAGACGTTGCAGCGCACCGGCTCGTTCAAGTTCCGCGGTGCATACAACAAGCTCTCCTCGCTCTCGGCGGAAGAACGCGCCCGCGGCGTCGTCGCCTTCTCGTCGGGTAATCACGCGCAAGGCGTTGCCGCCGCAGCGGCGATGTTCGGCGTCAAGGCCGTCATCGCCATGCCCGCCGATGCGCCGGCGATGAAAGTCGGCAATGTCAGGAAGATGGGCGCGGAAGTGATCACCTTCGACCGGGTCCGCGACGATCGCACTGCCGTCGTCCGTTCTTACGTGGAAAAGGGCATGGTCCTGGTGCCGCCCTACGACGATCCGGCCATCATCGCCGGCCAGGGCACGATCGGCCTCGAATTGATGCGCCAAGCAAGAGCGCTTGGCGTCAGCCTCGATGCGGTAGTGGTTCCCTGCGGCGGCGGCGGGTTGAGCAGCGGCATTTCGATCGCGGTCAAGGATGCCCCGCCGGGCACCGCCGTCTGGGCCGTGGAACCTGAGCATTTCGACGACACACGCCGCTCGCTGATCAAAGGCGCCAGGGTGTCGAACGCGCCCGGCCACACCTCGATCTGCGATGCCCTTCTCGTCGCCGAGCCGGGCGCCATCACTTTCGAGATTAACCGCAAGAATCTCGCGGGCGCCATCGCCGTTTCCGACAAGGCGGTGGCACAGGCGATGCGCGATGCGATGGCTTGTCTGAAGCTGGTGGTCGAACCCGGCGGTTGCGTCGGCTTGGCCGCGCTGTCGTCAGGCGAGATCGACCTTGCCGGGAAATGCATTGCCGTGGTGCTCTCCGGCGGCAATGTCGATCTCAGCACCTATGCCGAGATCATTGCTGCCAGCTAAGATAGCAACCAATTCCAGGTCATGTGCCGGTTCGAGGCGCTCGAGCCTCCGTTGCGCCCAGCCGAACCGGTACCCTTCAAAGACTGAGATCAATGAAACTGTTCTTCAGCCGCAATCCCAATCCTCGCCTCGCGGTCGCGGTGGCACGGTATCTCAACGTCAAGGTCGAGTTTGAATTCGCCTCTCCCTTCGCTCCGGGCCAGGCCGAGCGATTTCGGCCGCTCAATCCAAATCTTTCATTGCCCATCCTCGTAGGCCTGGGAAAAAGCCTCTGGGAGGCCGACGCCATAGCCTGCCGCCTTTCACGCGACACGCATTCGCATTTCTGGCGCACCGGCGACGACGAGCCCGAGATGATCCGATGGCTGAGTTGGGGGAAAGAGAACTTCGCAAGAGCCTGCGACGTCGTGCATTTCGAACGCGGGACCAAACAGCGCTATGGGCTCGGCCCGATCGATCAGGCGCGGGTTGAGGAGGGCCTGAGCGACTTCCGCACGGCCGCTGCCATACTTGATGCCGAGCTTTCTGAGCGAGAATGGCTGGTCGGCGCTTCGGTTTCCTATGCCGACTTTCGAATGGCGACGTTTCTGCCCTTCAACGATGTCGCCCGATTGCCGCTCGATGACTATCCCTCTGTCAGTCGCTGGTATCTTAAACTCGAAGAAATCGACCCCTGGCGCGATCCCTTCGAAGGGCTCAATGCGCCTGAATTGACACCGGTCCCGGGCCAGGCCAAGTCCGTGTAAATCTCGATCATTTGCACAAGCGGATCGAGTTCGACCCTAATCCAGCGTCCGGCGGAACCGCACCAGCGCAATACCGGCGAACAGCGCCACGAACACCACCAGCCAGCCGATTTCCGTTGCCACCGCCGGCAGCTCGGCGCCCTTCAGCATCACCGCGCGGATGATGCGCAGGAAATGCGTCAGCGGCAGCACCTCGCCGAAAATCTGCGCCCAGTCCGGCATGCCGCGATAGGGAAACATGAAGCCGGACAGCATGATCGACGGCAAGAAGAAGAAGAAAGTGAGCTGCAGGGCCTGCATTTGCGTGCGGGCGATCGTCGAGATCGTGTAGCCGAGCAGCACCAGCGCCAAGACGAAGATAAGGACCGCCGTCAACAGCAGCGACATCGACCCGGTGAAGGGGATGGCAAACAGAAGCTTCGAGGCTGCCAGCACCACCAGTACCTGCACGGCGCCGACCGCCAGATAGGGCAGCACCTTGCCCAGCATTATCTCGAGCGGGCTGGACGGCATCGCCAGAAGGTTCTCCATCGTGCCGCGCTCGGTCTCGCGCGTCAGCGCGATCGAGGTCATCATCACCATCGTCATCTGCAGGATGACGCCGAGCAGGCCGGGCACGATGTTGTATTGTGAGACGGCTTCCGGATTGTAGCGCCGGTGCACCACCACCTGGAGCTGGCCCCGGGCAGCTTCGGCCGCCGTCTCCTGCATACCGCGTGCCCTGAGCAGCGCCTGATTGGCGACGGTGCCGAGCGTCGAGATGGCGCCGCTGGCGACGGCCGGGTCGGTCGCATCCGCCTCGATCAGAATCTGCGGGCTGTCGCCGCGCTCGACCCGTCGGGCAAAATCGGCGGGAATGGTGACGACGAAGGCGACGTCGCCGCGCGCCATCAGGAATTCGGCTTCGGCGGCACTTTGCGCAACATGGTCGAAGCGGTAATAGCCGGTGGTCTGCAGCGCCGAAACCATGGCCCGCGTGTAAGGATCGCTGCTCATCGTCACCAGCGCTGCCGGCAGGCTCTTCGGATCGTTGTTGATGGCATAGCCGAACAGCACCAGCTGCATCAGCGGTACGCCGAGCATCATGGCGAAGGTGATGCGGTCGCGCCGCATCTGGATGAACTCCTTGATCAGCAGCGCGCCTAGCCTGGCGAACGAAAAGATGCTGTCTATCCCATTTTTCATCCCATGTTGTCCTTCGAACCGGACATGAACTGGATGAACACATCTTCCAGGCTGGTCTCGCCGGGCGTCACCGTAACGCCCTCGTGCTCTTTCTCGACATCGGCGAGCGCTGCCTGAAGTGCCGTCCTGTCGGAGCCGACGACATGCAGCGTCGCGCCGAACGGCGCCACCTGGTCGACGCCGGGGCGGCCATGAAGTGCGGCAGCGACCTGATCGAGCCGCGGCCCTTGCAGGACGAAGGTGGTCAGCCCGGCATTCCTCACCACGTCCTCGACCGTGCCGGTGGCCAGCATCTTGCCGTAGGAGATGTAGCTGATGCGGTGGCAGCGCTCGGCTTCGTCCATGTAGTGGGTGGAGACCAGCACGGTCAGGCCGCCGCTCGCCAGCCGGTGGATCTCGTCCCAGAATTCGCGTCGCGCTTTCGGGTCGACGCCCGCCGTCGGTTCATCGAGCAGCAGCAGTTTCGGCTTGTGCATGATGCAGGCGGCCAGCGCCAGCCGCTGCTTCCAGCCGCCGGACAGGGTGCCGGCCAACTGGTTCCTGCGCGATGTCAGGCCGAGCTCCTCAAGCGTCTTAGCAACGTGCTCGTCGAGCGGCTTCAGCCGGTAGAGCCGTGCCACGAATTCGAGATTCTCGCCGATCGTGAGATCTTCGTAGAACGAGAATCTCTGCGTCATGTAGCCGACTTCGCGTTTGATCCGCAGGCTGTCGGTGCGGATGTCGAAGCCCAGAACGGTGCCTTCGCCCTCATCCGGCGTCAGCAAGCCGCACATGATGCGGATGGTCGTCGTCTTGCCCGAGCCGTTCGGCCCGAGGAAGCCGACGATCTCGCCCTCGGCCACAGCCATAGTCACATGATCGACGACGGTCTTGTCGCCGAAGCGTTTGACCAGGCCGTGCACGTCGATGACGTTCATTTTCCGATGTCCGCCAGATCGACGTCGACGATCTGCCCGGGCTGCAATGCGCTGGCGTCGCCCTCCGGCCGCGCTTCGACCAGATAGACCAGCTTTTGCCGGGTCTCGAGCGAGTAGATCACCGGCGGCGTGAATTCCGGATCCGGCGACACGTAGCTGACGCGAGCCTTCACGCCCGATCCGCAGCCGTCGCAATGGACGTTGAGCAGCGTGCCGACGTCGACCGAGGAGAACGCGCTTTCCGGCACATAGACGCTGAGCTTCACCGCGCCATCCGGCAGCATGGAGATGACCGGCGCGGTCGGCCCGGCCGTGTCGCCAGGATAGCGGATGACATCGTTGACCCGGCCGGGCGAGGGCGCCGTCAGCACGCGCTTCGACAGCCGCCATTGCGCTTGCTCCAGCGCCGACTGCGCCTGCCTGACCTGATTGTCGGCGGCCTTGATCGTCTCCGGCCGTGCCGGCAGGCCGCCGACGGCGAGATTGGCCTCCGCCTGGCCGCCCTGCGCGTTGGCCGTCTCCAGCGTCGCGGAAGCCGTGTCGTAGTCGGCCTGTGTGCCGGTGCCGCGTTTGAACAGATCGCTGGCGCGGATGTAACGGCGTTTGGCGTCGGCGGCTTGCGCCTTGGCCATGTCGAGCTGCGCCTTGAGCACCGCAATCTCTTCAGGCCGCTTGCCGACCTGCAGGTCGGCAAGTTGCGCCTGGGCCTGCGCAAGGGCCGCCTCGGCTTGTGCGATGGCGATCTTGGCGTCGGCGTTTTCCAGCGTCACCACCGGCGTGCCGGGCGCGACGCGGTCGCCGCGCTTGACCGCAATCGTCTCGACCTGCGCCACCTCGATCGGCGCGAGCAGGACGTAGTCGCCCTCGACGTAGCCGACGGCGAGCGGTGCTCCCGGCGCGCAGGCGCTGAAAAGCTGGGCGGCAAGCGGCAAAGAACAGAGCAGGCTCATGATCCACGATCCTTCCGGACAGCCAAATCGCGCCGAGCCAAAATCGCGCTGAGATTATCCGTCACCACCGCCGCGATCTTTCCGGCCTCGTCATTGCCGATCTCGCGCCAGCCCATGCGGCGCATAACCGCCTCGCGGCCGATGCGGAAATAGACGACCTGGCCAATCAGCGTGAACACGGTGAGTTTTGTGCGCTCGCTCTCGGCCGGCTCGCCCGTCGCCTGTTCCCAGATCAGGCAGAGCCGGTTATGCGCCGGTTCGAACACGCCGTCATAGATACGGTCGAGCGCCGCGGTAGGATGCGACAGCTCGCGCAGGACGAACTGTACAATCTCGCCGGCTTCCGGCCTTGCCGCGATGAAGGCGACCATCCGCTCCAGTGCGACGGCTAAATGTGCCCGCGCGGCCTCGGTGTCGGCCAATGCCGCGACCGGCGCCTGCAGATTGCCGATCGCCTGGCCGGCAACGGTCTGGATGGTGTCGACGATGTAGTCGGCCGCCGCGTTGCGGAGCCCTTCCTTGCCGCCGAAATGATAGGCGATCGAGCCGATATTGGCCTTGGCCTCCGCCGCGATCTGGCGCGTCGAGGTGCCGTCGAAACCTTGCCGTCCGAACAGTTTCAACGCCGCGCGGACAAGTGCCGCCCGCGTCATATCGGCGGCGGTCTTGGGCGCCTCATGAGGAAGGCCGCTGGCGCTGGGCGATTTGATCATGGCCACAATTTAATCAATCGAATGATTAAAGTCAAGTGCGGTCAAGCGGCTTGCCAACTCTGGCCGTGCGCGCTTTAGTGCCTGGCCATGGGCAAGGAAATCGAGCGTAAATTCCTGGTCTCAGGTGAGGAATGGCGGGCAATGGTCGAGGCGGACATTCATATCCGTCAATTCTATCTTGTCGCCGAACCCAGCCGTACGGTTCGTGTTCGCATCAGCAACGATGCGGCCGCCAAGCTGACGCTCAAGTTCGGCAGCCAGGCACGCGAGCGCGATGAATTCGAATATCCGGTACCTTTGGCGGAGGCGCAGGAGATGCAGGCCTTTGCCATCGGACATGTCATCGAGAAGACACGCCACCATGTTAAACATCGCGGCTATCGCTACGAAGTCGATGTCTTCGGCGGGACGCTTGCGGGGTTGGTGATCGCCGAGCTCGAGACGCCGGATGATATACAGGACGAAATGCTGCCACATTGGCTCGGCCGTGAAGTCACCGGCGAGCCGAGATTTTACAACGCGTCGCTCGCCCTTGGGGGGATTCCGGAGATCGTCGCATGAGCTTTCGTATCGATCCGCGCATGTCGCTGACCGGAGAGGTCAGGCGCATCCTCGCCGAGGAGATCGGCAAGGTGATCGACCATCTGAACGCGGCGCGTGACAGGCCCGAACCGGGGCTGCACAAATGCCGCAAACGGCTGAAGAACGTCCGCGCCTTGCTGCGCCTTGTCCGTTCCGGAGACGAAACATTCTGCGTGACGGAGAATCAGTGCTACCGCCAGGTGGCGGCCCTGCTTGCCGGCCCGCGCGAGGCGACCGCGCTGGTCGAAACAATCGACCGGCTGGCGGCAAGCTTTCCCGAGCAAAGTGCCGGCGATGGCCTCGGTGCCGTGCGTGACAGGCTCGTCGCGCGCCAGCATGAACTGCATGGCGGAGGAGGCCTCGATGCTGCGATAGGCGCGGCGATTTCCGCTTGCGAGGAAGGTGTCGCCCGGATCGACAAGCTCGCTCTGCCCGACAAGCCGGAGCAGGCTGCCGACGTGCTCGCCGAAGGCGCGCGCACCACTTTGCGCCGTGCCAGGAAAGCGCTGGACAAGGCGGCTTCGCGCGGCGAAGCCGATGACTTTCACGACCTGCGCAAGGCGGCCAAGACGCATGGCATGCACCTGTCGCTGCTCGGCCGGCTGTGGCCGACGCCGATCAAAACGCGGCGCAGGGCCGTCGACGAATTGGGCGAGCGGCTCGGCGAGCTGCACGATGTGTTCGTCATGCGCGCGCTTCTCGATGCCGAGGACCAGCCACTCGGTCCTGCTGAAGAGACGCGGTTGCTTGCCAAGCTGCTGAAGCGTTCGGAAAAGAGCCTGAAAAAGACCTGCCTCGCCGAGGCGGCCGAGCTTTTCGGCGACAGCCCGAAGCGCTCGACGAGGAAGTTCGCCCGTAAGGCGCGCGAAGATCTCACAGTTGCGCACGAAGACGCCGGCACGCCTGGCGTGGGCTGATCATGGTCTAACTTGCCGCCCTGTGGTAATCGCCGTCTGGCATGACCGAGCCCGGCGACACGCTTCTGGACCGACTTGGCCGCTGGCTTGCCGGCCGGCTGCAGGAGGAATCGTCCGGCTACGAGCCTTACACGCCGTCGGACGCCGAAACGTTGCGCCGCACGCTCGAGCCCGGCGACATCCTGCTCATCGAAGGCAACCAGAAGATCTCGGCGGCGATCAAATACCTCACCCAGTCGACCTGGTCGCATGCCGCCTTCTATATCGGCGATGCATTACCGGAGCCGGAGGACGGATCGGAGCGGCGGCGCCTGATCGAGGTCACGCTCGGCGATGGCTGCATCGCCGTGCCGCTGTCGCGCTATCGCAGCTACAACACCCGCATCTGCCGGGCGAGTGGCCTGGCTCCGGACGATCGCGAAGCGGTCGTCGCGTTCATGATCGGCAGGCTCGGTCTCAGATACGATCTCAGGAACATATTCGACATGCTGCGCTACTTCTTGCCGACGCCGCCGGTGCCGGTGCGCTGGCGCCGCCGCATGCTGGCTTTCGGTTCCGGCGACCCGACGCGCGCCATCTGCTCGTCGCTGATCGCCGAGGCGTATGGCCTGATCCGCTACCCGATCCTGCCGGAGATTACCCGGGCGCCTGGCCGTGCCTCGGCCCAGTCGAGCTTTTCGCGCAGGGAAATCCTGCACATCCGCCATCACTCGCTCTACACGCCGCGCGATTTCGACCTGTCGCCCTATTTCCGTATTGTCAAGCCAACGCTGGAATACGGCTTCGACTACCGGCAGATGGTCTGGGATGACAAGGTGGCGAACAAGACCGCCGAATAGCCGCTCGATCTTGTGTTTGAGCAGGGGACCCTCTGAGAACCGGTTTGCGGCCGATACTCAGGGGTAAGAAGCTCAGTCAGACTGGCTGCCGCCAACAGCCCGGACTCGGTCGTTCTGCATTTTGACCTAGGCCGGCAGACGTCGTCCGTTTGCGGCAGCCGCAACTCGATCGTCGGTCCGTGCGCCTGCGTCGCGCGGATGCGGCCCGATCGGCATGATCACTGGGAACGGCGTTGCGCCGAACGCAAACGTCCATTTGTAGCCGACCAGTCGGTCTTCAGGCGTCGTGTGCTGGTCGTGATGAGCAAGCAATTTGGCGCGCTCCGCCAATTCCTCCGCCTCGCGCCTGACCATTTCCGCCGTTTCCGGCCGCATCCGCCTGGAGAAGCTGACGAACGTCGACTCGCGCTCAAGATGGGTGATGGCCCAGCCGATGAAATTCTTGTTGGTCGTCTCGAACAGCGGCCGCAATGGCCCCTCGAAATTCCACTGGATCGGCGCCTCGATCAGCAGCCTTGCCGACAGGCCGCGACCGAGCGCGACCAGGCCGAGTTCCTCGAGCTCGCGCAGATAGAGGAACATCGAAGCCTCGCTCAGCCCTTGTGAGCGCATGATGCCTTCGGGCGTGAATTTCTCGGAAAGCATGACAAAGACGAACAGCAGTGCCGGCCGCCCGGCGAGCTTGCGCTCGATCTCCGGCGCGATCTGGTTGGCGGGTCCTGGTCCCCTGTTCATTGAGCCGAGCACGTTTTCCAACTCTACGCCGGCGGCAGTGCAGATCTCCATCAGCCGGTCGAGCTTGCAGTTGCGCTCGTGGAAGATGCGCTTCACCGTCGGCTCGGAAACACCCATCCGCTCGGCAAGGACGCGATAGGTGATGCCCTTTGCCTTAAGCGTCCGCTTCAGCGCTTCGAAGATCAGGCCGTTCATGGGATGCACCTCTTTTGCACGATTTGGTATCAGCCTTCGGTACTAGTCCTGATAGCTCTTCCCGAAAAGTATCGAAAGGCCTAGCTCTCCGCCAGTCCATTACAGGAGACTAGCCATGAAGAGCCTCTTCACCTCGATGCTTCTCGCCCTGGTCGGCATCGCCGCCGCGCCGGCAGTTCAGGCCGCTGAACTCTGGCGCACCGGCGGCCTCGAGCAGCCTGAATCGGCGCTGTTCGACGCCGCCGGCCAGCGCGTTATCGTCTCGAACATCGTCGGCAATCCCGGCGAAGCCGACGGCAACGGCTATCTGTCGATCCTGTCGATGGACGGCAAGCTAGTCACGCAACACTGGACCGACGGCATGGACGCGCCCAAGGGCATGGCGATTGTCGGCGGCAAACTCTACGTCGCCGACCTCACCCATGTGCGCGTCGTCGACCTCGCAAGCGGCAAGCTAACATCGACGATCGACGTGCCGAACGCGGTCTTTCTCAACGACATGACCGCTGATGCATCCGGCAATGTCTACGTCACGGATATGCTTGCCGATACGATCTATCGCATCGACCGCGACCGGCCCGAACTGTTCGTCAGGGATGCGGCGCTTGCTTCGCCGAATGGCATCTTCGCCGATGGCGGCCGGCTGATCGTCGCTTCCTGGGGCAAGGGCATCAAGCCCGACTTCAGCACCGCGGAGCCGGGCGGCCTGCTCTCGGTCGATCTTGCTACCAAGGCCGTTTCGCCACTGGCTGGCGCGGAAAAGTTTGCCAACCTCGATGGCGTCGTTGCCATCGGCGGCAGCATCTACGCCACCGCGTATATGACCGGCACGCTCTACCGCTACAAAGCCGGCGGCACGCCGCAAGCGGTTGCGACGTTCAAGCCGGGCAGCGCCGACATCGGCACCGACGGCAGGTCGACAATCTTCGTGCCGCTGATGAACGAGGGCGAGGTCTCAGCGTTGGGCCTCGACTAAGCCGGCGTTGCCAGCTCAAGCGGCGGGCGCGGCTCTCCTCAGCTGCGCCCGCGCATCCGTGATCGAGGCGCGTAAGTCACCAGCGGCCGCTTGACGCCGTGGTTGATCAGCATGCGGCGTATCCTGCGCTGAAGCGCCTGATATAATGAAGCGAACGCCGGCGCGGCTCGCCTTGTGGGCCGCGCCCTCGATGACATTGGCTGCCGTCGAATCGAAGAACGGCACCGCCGAACAGTCGAGGATGAAGTTCCTGCGCTGGCGCGGGCGGCGACGTCTTCCTGCACCAAGGATTGATGATCTGCCTCCAAACATGCAGCACTCTTTGCCAGCCGATGCGCTGTCATGCTACAAACCTCGGCATCGTTTGGCGGGACATCCGCTGCGATCCCGATTTCACAGGAACGACTTCAAAAGGATGAGCGGGTGAAGATATTCAAAGCGTTGGCAACCTCGACAGCCTTGCTGTCGATGGTTTTCCTGCTGGCAGGCTGCGGTCATGGCCTGATCAACAGGCTGATTTGAGTCAGGTGCCGTCGGCCCGCCCAAGCCATCGCTGCAGGAACCGTGCCGCAAGCCAGCACAGCATCGCCCAGGCAAAGCCGGCGCACCAGCCGGCCAATACGTCGGACGGCCAGTGGACGCCGAGATAGATGCGGCTGATGCCGACCACCACTGTCGTCAGCACCGCCAGCCCGAGTACATAGATCTTCGTTGTGCGCCCGGGCAAAACCCGCGCCGCCATGCTGCCCAGCGTCAAATACGTCACCGCCGACAGCATGGCGTGGCCGCTCGGAAACGAAAGCGATGCCACATCGGCGAGATGCGAGACCAGATCGGGGCGCGGCCGGTCGATGTCGAATTTCAGCACGCTTGACAGGAGCTGGCCGCCCGCTACCGCGACGAACATGAGAAGCGCCGCGCCTGGCCCGCGGATAAGGAGCAGATAGACGATCATTGCTGCCGTGATCAGCAGCAGTACGCTGGCGCTGCCGAGGCTGGTGATGTCGCGCATCGCCCCTTCCAGCCACGCCGGTCCGATCGGATTGTCGGGCTGGCCGGCCTTGCGGAAGGCAAGCAGGATTTCGGTGTCGAAGGCATGCGGCGTGGTCGCCCGCGCCAGCTCCATCAGCTCCTCGAACCCCCACAGCCCGCCGGCAATGACCAGCCCGGCCAGCAGAACCGGGAACTCCAGCCAGTTGGGCAGTCTGCTTGCAATCTTCTTCATCGGCCCGATCGCAGTTACAGCCTTTGCAGATAGGGCCCGAGCGTGATCAGCGCCACAGCTGCGATGGCAAGCACGATGCCGGTTGCCTGCAAGGCATTGACGCGTTCGCCGAAGAAGACCAGCGCCACCACATTCACCGACACCAGCTGGATCACCGCCGACAGGCTGAACGACACCGACATGCCGAATTCACGGATCAGCCTCAGCATGATCAGATTGCCCAGCGAGTAGAGCGCCAACGTCAGCACGATCTTGCCGAGGCTCGGCGCCAGCCCCCACTGTTTTGCGGCCATCGCCGCCAGCAGGAAGATCACCGTCGAGACGCAGAGCTGCCCAAGTCCCCAGAAACTCACTTTTGTTCCTCCCGATGCGGTCCCTACCGCCTGCCGCAGCTCTTGTTTCCGAAGCGCCGGTCGCGGTCAAGCGGGGCCGATGTTGGATACGAAATCGCAGGTGGCAATTTAGCCGGCATGTCATCAAACTGTGACCTGCCGGTAATACCGGATTGGCCAGGCAACACGCTCCAGCAATCCATCCAGCCAGAGGCAGGCCCTATGACCGAACATCGCACCCCTGACGCCCATTTCCGCACCAGCCTGCTCGAGGAAAACGATGGGCCAGGAGCCAATCCCACCGACAACCGCACCATGGGTGAGATCATCGCCGCGCGGTTCTCACGCCGCGGCTTCCTCAAGGGTTCGCTTGCCGTCTCGGCCATAGCCGCTACCGTCAGCCCGCTGGCGCTGATCACCGCCGACAACGCCCGCGCCGCCGAAGGCTCCGCCTTCGCTTTCGACGAGCTCGAGGCCGGCATCGACGACAAGCATCACGTCGCACCTGGCTATGACGCCGACGTGCTGCTGCGCTGGGGCGATCCGCTGTTCGCCGATTCGCCGGGATTCGATCCGACAAAACAGTCGGCGGAAGCCCAGGCCAGACAATTCGGCTACAACAACGACTATGTCGGTTATATCCCGATCGACGGCTCGGCCGAGCACGGCCTGCTGGTCGTCAATCACGAATACACCAATCCGCACCTGATGTTTCCGGGCCTCGTCACCATCGTCGATGGCAAAGCCAAGCAGGCGCCCCTCAGCAAGGAGCAAGTCGATGTCGAGATGGCCGCGCATGGCGGCACTATCGTCGAGATACGCAAGGTATCAGGCAAATGGCAGGTCGTTCGCGACGGCAAGCTCAACCGCCGCATCACCTCCAACACCGAGATCGCGCTCTCCGGCCCGGTCGCCGGCCACGACCGCGTCAAGACCAGCGCCGATCCGACCGGCACGAAGGTCATCGGCACCATCAACAATTGCGCCGGCGGCGTCACGCCGTGGGGCACCTATGTCATGGCCGAGGAGAACATCCACGGCTATTTCTCGGGCGAGCTGCCGCAGGGCCACAAGGAGGCGGCCAATTACAAGCGCCTCGGCATTCCCGAAGGTGCCTATGAATGGGCAGCGCATTACGACCGTTTCGACATCGGCAAGGAGCCGAACGAGCCGAACCGCTTCGGCTGGATCGTCGAGGTCGACGTCCAGGATGCGACTTCGGCGCCGAGGAAGCGCACCGCGATGGGCCGCTTCAAGCATGAGGGCGCCGAATCGATCGTCGCCCAGGATGGCCGTGTCGTCTTCTATCTCGGCGACGACGAGCGCTTCGACTATGTCTATAAGTTCGTCACCACAGGCAAGTTCGATCCGGACAACCGCGCCGCCAACATGGATTTGCTCGACGACGGCACCTTGCATGTCGCCAAGTTTGCCGACGACGGTTCGGTCGAATGGCTGCCGATCGTCTTCGGCCAAGGGCCGCTGACGGCGGAGAACGGCTTTGCCGGCGAGGCCGATGTGCTGATCGAGACGCGCCGCGCCGCCGACCTGCTCGGCGCCACCAAGATGGACCGCCCGGAAGACATCCAGCCCAATGCCGCCAACGGCAAGGTCTATGTCATGCTGACCAACAATTCGAAGCGCAAGGCCGACCAGGTCGACGCCGCCAACCCGCGTGCCGAAAATGCCTTTGGCCACATCATCGAGATCGTCGAGGACGGCGGTGATTTCACCGCGACAAAGGGCAGGTGGGAAATCCTGCTGAAATGCGGCGATCCCGCTGTGGCCGACGTCGGCGCCACCTTCTCGACCGCAACCACCGCCAATGGCTGGTTCGGCATGCCGGACAATTGCACGGTAGATTCGGCTGGCCGCCTCTGGGTCGCCACCGACGGCCAAGGCCCGAAAGCCACCGGCCGCACCGATGGTCTGTGGGCTGTCGATACGGAGGGGACGGCACGGGCGACATCAAAGCTGTTCTTCCGCGTGCCGATCGGCGCCGAAATGTGCGGTCCCCTGTTTGCGCCGGACGACCAGACCGCCTTCGTTGCGGTCCAGCATCCGGGCGACGGCGGCGAGGACTGGGAGGCTTTCGGCCGTCCGTCCTACTATGAGGATTTGTCGACGCGCTGGCCCGACTTCAAGCCGGACATGCCGGTGCGCCCGGCGGTCGTTGCCATCACCAGGCAAGGCGGCGGCAAGATCGCGGTCTGACACGCAGCCAGCTCTTGCAGTCTCAAGGAAGGATTTCGGCGGTACGAAATCCTTCCTTCCGATACGGGATGCATCCATGCTGCGCATCATGCGCCGACTAATCATTCGGTGCGCTGAACCACGGCCACATTCATTGTGCTTCGCAACCTGAAGCCGATGGACTCGTATAACGCTATGGCCGCGGCGTTGCTGGCATAGGCGTGGAGATAGGGAACTTCGCCGCGCGCCACTATCCGGTTTGCCACTAATAGGGACAGCAGCTTTCCTAGGCCACCGCCGCGAAATTCCGGATGTGAGCACACCCCGCTGAGTTCGGTATAGCCAGGTTGCTTCATGCGCTCGCCGGCCATTGCCGCGAGCCTGCCCTCGATTTTCACACCCCAAAAATCGCCCAGGCTCAAGGCTTCGAGCGTGAATGGGCCAGGCTTGGTGAGCAATGCCAGGGCGAGCATCTCAGCAGCATCGTCTCGGGTCAGACGATGCACGCGCGGGTCGGAGACGATCTGCAATGGCTGCTCGGCGATCATCTGAACCCCGGCTGCGGTCGAAGTCGCGGAAAGCCCCGTGGGCAGAGCAATCGCGTCCGCTTGAAGCAGGATCATACTCTCGCCCGGGGAGACAAGGTTTTCGAGCGCCCGCAGGCTTTCCGGGTCGTCCGCGCCAGTGGCGGCGAAAGGGACGATCGACGGCCGATATCGCATGGCGAGGTTGTCACCCTCCGCGAAGGCCCGATGTCGCGTCTGAAGCGCGCTCCAGATAGGGCGGTCGAGCAGATGTCTCATTGCGCGGCACCCTCAGGCTTATTTACACGACGGTCGAGAGGAGCAGCGGCGAGGCCGTCCTCGATGGCAGCCAGCTGCTCAAGAAGCGGCCCCGAAAAACCTGCGCACAAATCCGCGACCACGTTCTCGATGCAAGGCCAGACGTCGCGCTTTGCGACATCGACCAGCCGCCGGCCGTCCCGAGTAAGCGAGACGATCCTGCGCCGCTGGTCATCGGTCGACGGACTGACTTCGAGCAGTCCCAATTCGGCCAGAAGCGAGACGCTTCGCGTTACGCCTGGCTGCGCGATGCCAAGGGATTGCGCCAGTTCCCCGACCGACAGCGGACCCAGCCTGTCGAGCGCGGCCAGCAGCGGGTATTGGCTCGCCTGAACCGGGACATCCAGCCTGTCGAGCAGGCGCTGCGCCTCCGCTTGCAGTTGCTCGCCTATACGCTTCAGCCTGCTGCCCAGGCACAGAAAGCCAAGCGATCGTATGACGTCTTCCATAGGCCAATTCATCCCCATGAACACCGATAACATGATATATAACAATGCATGAAAAGCAAGATCGAGGCATTCAAGCGCGGGTTCCAGGCATCGGGCGCAGGCCTATCGCCTTCGGCAAGGAAAGGTCGATCGGTCAGGCTGCTTCGCCTGGACGAGGCCCGTTCGATCAGTTGCGCAGCCGGTAGCCGGTCCTGAAGATCCAGGCGACGATCGTTATGCAGATGAGCAGGAAGACCACCGTCATGCCGAGGCTGACGCCGACCGAAACGTCGGACTTGCCGTAGAAGCTCCAGCGGAACCCACTGACCAGGTAGACCACCGGGTTGAACAGCGTCACCGTGCGCCAGATGCCGGGCAGCATGTTGATCGAATAGAAGCTGCCGCCGAGGAAGGTCAGCGGCGTGATGATCAGCAGCGGCACCAGCTGCAGCTGCTCGAAGCTCTTCGCCCAGATGCCGATGATAAAGCCGAACAGGCTGAAGGTCACCGCCGTCAGCACCAGGAAGGCGAGCATCCAGAACGGATGCTGGATCGTCAGCGGCACGAACAGCGAGGCCGTCGCCAGGATGATCAGGCCAAGCACGATCGACTTTGTCGCCGCGCCCCCGACATAGGCGATGACGATCTCCAGATAGGACACCGGCGCGGACAGTAATTCGTAGATCGAGCCGACGAATTTCGGAAAATAGATGGCGAAAGAGGCGTTGGAGATCGATTGCGTCAGCAGCGACAGCATGATCAGCCCCGGTACGATGAAGGCGCCGTAGCTGATGCCGTCGATCTCGGTGATGCGCGAGCCGATGGCCGAACCGAAGACGACGAAATAGAGCGACGTCGAAATCACCGGCGAAACGATGCTCTGCAGCACAGTGCGAAGGGCGCGCGCCATCTCCACCCGATAGATCGCCCATACCGCATGAAGATTCATGGCCGCGCGCAGGTTCATGCCGGTTTCCTCACCAGGTTGACGAAGATCTCCTCGAGCGAGCTGTTTTCCGTATCGATGTCGCGGAACTGGATGCCGGCCGCCTCGAGCTCGCGGATCAGCGAGGCGACGCCCGGCCGTTCGCTCTGGTTGTCATAAGTATAGGTCAGCTGTCCGCCATCCGGCGAAAGCTCCAGCGCGTAGTGCGAAAAAGCATCGGGAACGGTGGCCAGGGGACTGCGCAGTTCCAGCACAAGCCGTTTGCGGCCAAGCTTGCGCATCAGCTCGGCCTTGTCCTCCACCAGCACGATCTCACCGCGGTTGATGACGCCGACGCGGTCGGCCATCGCCTCGGCTTCTTCGATGTAATGCGTGGTCAGGATGATGGTGACGCCGTCTTCGCGCAGCCGGCGCACCATCGCCCACATGTCCTGGCGCAGCTCGACGTCGACGCCTGCCGTCGGTTCGTCGAGGAACAGGATGCGCGGTTCGTGCGACAGCGCCTTGGCAATCATCAGCCGGCGCTTCATGCCGCCGGACAGCGTGATCGCCTTGGCGTCCTTCTTGTCCCAGAGCGACAGGTCGCGCAGCACCTTTTCGACGAACGCCTTGTCCGCCGGCTTGCCGAACAGGCCGCGGCTGTAGTTGACCGTCGCCCACACGCTCTCGAAGGCGTCGATGGTCAGTTCCTGCGGCACCAGCCCGATCAGACTGCGCGCGGCGCGGTAGTCGCGGTTGATGTCATGGCCGTCGACGGTGACGGAACCCGACGAGCGGTTGACGATGCCGCAGACGATCGAGATCAGCGTTGTCTTGCCGGCGCCATTCGGCCCGAGCAGCGCAAAGATCTCGCCGCGCACGATGTCGAGATTGATCTCCTTCAGCGCCTTGAAGCCGGTGGCGTAGGTCTTGGTGACCCCGGAAATCGAGATGATCGGCTGCATGGCTGAAAACGACTGCTTGAAACAGAGTTGTTGATTTAATCCGCTGAATGTCGGTCCGCAAATCCGGATGTCAATGGCGCTCCCGACAGTTCTGGACATCGAGGTTCGCCGGAATAGGCAACACCTGCCCGGTCGTCCAGCCAAATTCCACGCAAAAGCAGATTAACCGCACTGCGGCGTTCCGCCTCGCGGCGGGACGCCGCTTTGACCGTCCGGTGCATCAAGCCTATCCTTCAACAAACAAGCAGCAGCCGGAGCCGCCATGGACCCGCTCATTCTGTCGCGCATACAGTTCGGCGCGAACATCTCGTTCCACATCCTGTTCCCGGCGATCACCATCGCGCTCGGCTGGGTGCTGCTGTTCTTCAAGCTCCGCTACAACGCGACAAACGATTCCGCCTGGATGCGCGCGTATTTCACCTGGGTTAAGGTATTCGCGCTGTCCTTCGCCATGGGCGTGGTTTCCGGCGTCACCATGAGTTTTCAGTTCGGCACCAACTGGCCGGGCTATATGGAGACGGTCGGCAACATTGCCGGCCCGCTGCTGGCCTACGAAATCCTGACCGCCTTCTTCCTCGAGGCGGCGTTCCTCGGCATCATGCTGTTCGGCTTCCGCCGCGTCTCGAACCGCGTCCATACGCTGGCGACGGTGCTGGTGGCCGGCGGCACCACCTTGTCCGCCTTCTGGATCATCGCGCTCAATTCGTGGATGCAGACACCGGCCGGTTTCGAGATGCGCAATCGTGTTGCGCACGCCACCGACTGGTGGGCCGTTGTCTTCAATCCGTCCATGCCCTACCGGCTCGTTCATATGCTGCTTGCTTCGGGGCTGACCGTCTCGTTCCTGATCGCCGGCCTGTCGGCGCTGCGCTATCTCTACGGCGATCGCTCGGAATCGATGTGGAAGGCCCTGCGCACCGGCGTCTTCACCGCCGCTATCCTGATTCCCATCCAGATCTTTGCCGGCGACCAGCACGGCCTCAACACGCTGGAACACCAGCCGCAGAAGATCGCCGCCATGGAAGCCAACTGGAACACCGGTCCCAACGTGCCGTTGGTGCTGTTTGCTCTTCCCGATGAAGCGGCCAAGCAGAACAGGTTCGAGCTCACCATTCCGGATGGCGCCAGCCTCATCCTCAGGCACAGCGCCGGCGGCATCGTGCCGGGTCTGAACGATTATGCCGGCAACCATCCGCCCGTATTTCCGGTGTTCTGGGGCTTTCGCATCATGGTCGGCACCGGCCTCCTGATGCTCGCCGTCTCCTGGTCGGCGGCCTTCTTCCTCAAGCGCCGCCACGGCCTGCCCAAGCCGCTGGCGCTTGTCATGGTGCCGATGGCGCTGTCCGGCTGGCTGGCGACGCTGGCCGGCTGGTACACCACCGAGATCGGCCGCCAGCCCTGGCTGGTCACCGGCGTGCTGCGTACCGCCGATGCTGTCGGGCCGGTCGCCGGCAGCCATGTCGCGCTGTCGCTCGCGGTCTATCTCATCCTCTACGTGCTGCTCTTGATCGCCTATCTCGGCGTGTTGGTGCATCTGGCATTGAAGGCGGCGAAGGATGGTGACACCTCGCCGCTACCGGGCGTCATGAACAGGCCGCTGTCGCAGCCGGTTGCGCAACCAGGAGAAACATCATGAGCGTCGACTGGCCGACCCTGCTGCCTCTGATCTTCGCCGGGCTGATGGGCCTCGCTATCCTGATCTACGTCATCCTCGACGGCTTCGATCTCGGCATCGGCATCCTGTTCGCCGCAGCCGAAGACACCGAACAGGATACGATGATCGCCGCCATCGGCCCGTTCTGGGACGCTAACGAGACCTGGCTGGTGCTGGCGGTCGGCCTGCTGCTGGTCGCCTTCCCATTGGCGCATGGCACCATTCTGACGGCGCTCTACATTCCGGTCTTCGTGCTGCTGGTCGGCTTGATCCTGCGCGGCGTCGCCTTCGATTTCCGCGCCAAGGTGCCGGCCGGCAGGAAGCACCGCTGGAACCGCATCTTTTTCCTCGGCTCGGTCGTCGCGTCGCTGGCGCAAGGTTATATGCTCGGCGTCTATGTGCTCGGCCTCGACGTCGGCCCCGGCGGCGTCGCTTTCGGCGCGCTGGTGGCGCTCTGCCTTGCCGCGGCCTACGCGGCGATGGGCGCGGCCTGGGTCATCTATAAGACCGAAGGCGATCTGCAGAAGAAGGCGGTGCTGTGGCTGCGGACGGCGCTGGTGCTGACCGCGCTCGGCATGGTCGCGGTATCGCTGGCCACGCCCTTTGCCAGCGCGCGCATCTTCGACAAATGGTTCGTCTGGCCGGCCATGCTCTATTTGTCGCCGCTGCCGATCCTGTCGGCAGTGCTGTTCCTGTGGCTGTGGCGCCAGACCTTCCATCTGCCGAAACCCGGCGACCGCCACGCGCTGCTCCCGTTCCTGACATTGGCCGCGATCTTCACGCTCGGCTTTGCCGGCCTCGCCTGGTCGTTCTACCCCTTCGTGGTGCCCGACCGGCTGACCATCTGGCAGGCTGCTTCGGCACCCGAAAGCCTGGCCGTCATCCTGGTCGGGACGGTCGTCGTGCTGCCGATCATCATCTTCTATTCGTTCTTTGCCTACCGGGTGTTCGCCGGCAAGGCGACGGATCTGACCTATGACTGACCGGCATCGCCGTCGCAGCCTGAAACAGAATATTCATCTTCAAGCGGAATAACCTTCTCTGGCCGGACCAGCAGAATCGCCGGCAAGAAGAAGGGCAACAGAATGAACCCCTTTTCTGCGGCAGGACAGGATCGGCTGCTGCTTTTGCTGATCCGGACGGTCGCGCTGATCGGCGCACTCGCGCTTGCCGGCCTGCTGCCGGCCATGCCGCAGGCGCATGCCCAGGACGCGGCCAACTGGACGGGCGTGTGGGACACGAAGTGGCGCGGCGGCGGCGCCCAGATCAAGTTCGAGCAGACGGGCACTGACGTAAACGGCGTGTACCCGCTTTATAACGGCCGTATCGAGGCTAAGGCCCGATCAGCTACGTTACGTCCTGGCCGAGCTGCGCAAGCTGCTGATTGCCCATCCGCGCGTCATCGATGAGCCGTGCCGCGTGCGCTTTGCCGGCTTCGGCGCCTATTCGCTCGATATCGACGTGTTCACTTATGTCAAAACCGCCGACGTGGCCGATTTTCAAGCCATACGCGAGGACATCCTGTTGTCCATGATCAACATCATGGATGATGCCGGCGCGCAGTTCGCCTTCCCTTCGTCACTGGAATACAGAGCCACCGACCTTCCGGTCGACGACGAAAAACGCATCGCCGCGGAGAAAAGGGTCAGCGCTTGGCGCGAGGCGCAAAACCTGCCTTTCCCCGACTTCAGCCAGATCGACAAATTCGCCCTCAACAACACACTTGCCTACCCGCCTGAGGGCTCGGCGCATTATCGCGAGACAGAACCCGACCCGGACTCGGCCGAGGCAAAGGCGACGCTGGAGAAGGTGCGCTGGAGCCTGCCCTGGAAAAAGGGGGACTAGTGCGAAGCGCGGAAACTGCTGATCTCCCCCCTTGAGGGCAGGGCTATCGCATTTGGATTCTTACGAAGATGGACCCCCACCCTAACCCTCCCCACAAGGGGGAGGGAATGCTGCCGCGCGCCCTTACTTCCCCTTTTGGCGCCGAAAGGCAGGCAAATTTGCCGAGGTCAGCGCCAACGGAAGTCTCCCTCCCCCTTGTGGGGAGGGGTTAGGGGTGGGGGTACGTCGTAGAGCGAAAGCCTCGGCGTTCCATCTGCGATAGCCCTGCCCTTGAGGGGGAGATGTCGCTGAAAGCGACAGAGGGGGTCGCCGCGCGTGGAGTGCCAACTTCGTCTTCCTCGATATGCCGGACCGCGTCGCGCCAACCGAACCGACCCCCTCTGGCCTGCCGGCCATCTCCCCCTCAAGAGGGGAGATCAGCAGGCCCCCCGCAAAAGCTCAGCTCTTGTTGGCGGCCAGCACCAGCACCGGCTTTTCACTGTAGAGGTTGGGGAACAGCCGCTTCAGATTCTCGACCTTGGGCAGATCATTGTAGACGATATAGGGATAGGTCGGGTTGAGCGTCAGAAAGTCCTGGTGATAGTCCTCGGCCGGATAGAAGGTCTTGCCGGTCTCCAGCGTCGTCACGATCGGCTTGGGAAACACCTTGGCCTTGTCGAGCTGGGCGATGTAGCTTTCGGCGATCTTTTTCTGTGCGTCGTTTTCGGCAAAGATCGTCGAACGGTACTGGGTGCCGCTGTCCGGGCCCTGGTAGTTCAGTTGCGTCGGGTTGTGCGCGACCGAGAAATATACCTGCAGCAACTGGCCGTAGGTCACCTTGGACGGCTCGTAGGTGATCTCGACGGATTCGGCATGGCCCGTCCGGCTGGTGCCGACCATTTCATAGACGGCCGTGTCCTGGTCGCCGCCGGCATAGCCGGAAACGGCGCTGGTGACGCCCTTGATGTGCTGGAACACGCCTTGCACACCCCAGAAGCAGCCGCCGGCGAAGACCGCCTTTTCGATGCCGGCGGTGGCCTTCTCGTCCATTGCCGGCGGCGGGATCACCACCGCGTCTTCGGCCGAGACTGCCGGCGTCTGCCAGAATACGGCCGCGGCGGCCGTGAGGATGAGCGCGGCAAGTGCTGCTTTTGCGAAAATCGACGATCGTTTCACGGCTCCGGTCATGTCTGATCTCCCATGATGCTGGTTTGGATTATACGACGGATAGGTCCGCCGGGCTCTCACATTGCTGTGCGCATCGCCTATTTGGTCGGAGCCATGGCATCGCAGGCCTTGGTCGCTTCGGCTTTCTTCATGGCGTCCGTCTCGGCGGCGGCCTTGTTCATGCAGTCGGCCTTCATCGGATCGCCCGCCCTCATCGCGGTCGTGGCCATCGCGTCAGCGGCCATGGCGCCGGCCGGCTTCATGGCATCCGTTGCCGGCTTCATGGCGTTTGTCGCCATCGCCGGCTTCATCGCATCTTCGGCCCGCGCCGCGCCTCCTGCGAACAGCGCCGTCGAGCAAAGTGCGAAGGCGAGTGCCGCCAGGGTCGGGCGATTGGTCAAACGATTGGTCATGATGATCTCCTAGGGTTCTGGCAGGGTTGATCGCATGCGGCGGCGCCGCTGCGCGTTGTGAAAATTTCGGCAGGGTTTCTAGTTCGTAGCGGCAGCAAGGATCGGCCCGCCGCCCGGCACCTGCACCAGCACCGCTGTGCTGAGGCCGCCCGTCGCCGCCGGCAGCGGCAGTGCGGTGGCGTCGCCGGTCCAACTGCCCAGCCTGGTCAGCGAATGCACGCCGTTGGCGTGCGGCAGCGTGCGGCCGGTGTTTTCGCCGCGCGCCACCGGCACGTCGACGATGCCCTTGCCGTAACGCACCAGCCAGACGTCGGCCTTGCCGCCGGGCACCGGACCGGCGCCGATGCTGACCTTTCCGCCGGCGAGCGACAGCGAAGGTCCGTCACCGTGGCCGCCGCTCGAAATCAGCTGCTCGATCTCGCCCGGCCTGGCGCCGACGGCATCGGCCCTGCCATTGACCACCACTTGCGGCGTGAACGGGCCGGAACGGCCGAGCGACGGTTCATAGCGGACCTGGCGCTGCGTGAATTCTTCTTTGCCGAATGTGTCCTTCCAGCCGAGATAGTCCCAGTAGGTGACGTTGAAGGACAGCGCCAGCACGCCGGGCCGGTCCTTGACCTTGATCAGATTGGCGTTGGCCGGCGGACAGGACGAGCAGCCCTGGCTGGTGAACAGCTCGACGACGGTCAGCGTCTCGCCGGCGGCCGCGCTGGTTGCCGACAGCACAGTCGCGGAAAACAGTGCCGCGGCGAGCCCCATCAGGGCTGTGCTGCGTTTCGCTGTCGATCCGGGCATCGCATTTCTCCTGCGCAGACATCGTGTCATGTCCACACTTCGCCGCCGACGCACGCTTCGTTACAGCATCACCGCTTCGTGATTGAGGAGAAGTCCGAGTTCCTAGAGCATTGGCGAGGGCCGAGGCGATGTCCGATCTCCCCCTTGAGGACCCACAAGGGGGAGGTAGGCACTCAAGTCGCCCCTATTGTGTGAGCACGGTTTCCGAAGGCCGCTTGTTGAACGCGCACTTGCCGGTCACAAAATAGGAAAAATCGGCATCGTCTATGGTGTTGTTGGTAAGTGATCCGCCATCTTCCCACGCTTGACTGCTGGTGATGCCGCACGGCACGGCCTCAAAGATGTCGACAGTCGTATTGGCCAGTGTCTTGACCTTGTCGATGAACAATCGGTCGGACGTGGCCGGATCGTCCGATCGCAGGGTTTCTTTCGTGCCCGAGGCCAGATAGCCGCCGCCAAGACCAGGATTGGGATTCGGAATCTTCATCTCCAGAGACAGGTTATCCATGTCCTTCACATCGATCACCGCACCGGCGCCGGTCGCGGGATACATCGTGTTGACGCAGGTGGTTGCGTATTTCCTGGTGCCGCTGATCTGAGTGATTGTGCCGGTGGGCAAGCCATAGAAGCTGGTCACCGTGACGGTCGTGCATACTTGTTTCTGGACCAGCGTCTCCGTCGTTCCGTTGATCGTGTAAACAGAGGACGTCCCGTAGCCTTTGGGATCGCCAAACCTGTTGTACGCGTAGGAGATCCTCATCAGCTTGTTGGCCACCGTGTCCCCGAATTTGGTGCCGTAGAGCGTCACCGTCTTGTCCCACCAGCCAGAGATCTTGTCGACCTTGAACGTGGCCTCCACCAATGCCGGCCGCTTTGTCACTGCCGACGCAACGCCGACCTGCACCGTGTTGATCCTCGCGATCTGCATGAAATTCGTCGGCATGGCAAAGCCGGCCGAAGCCTTGATGCTGGCGGCGCCGTCGGTGGCGACGACGAAGCTGTCGAGCTTGGCCGTGCCTTGCCCGCCATTGGCCAGATATGAGTCCTGCAGGCTTACCTGGCGGTCCGCCAACGTCGTGGTCGTCGCAAGCGTCGTGATCGACAGCGACGCTGCATCGAGGGCGTTCTGCATCGATGCCCTGGTTGAAACCGCGGAGGTATAGTCGATGGAAAAACCCAATGCGGCAACCATCGGGATAAGCAAGATGGCGAGCAATGGCGCGAACGAGCCGCTCACCGATCTGAGAAATTTGCGTGCTGACGGCGGCATTCCGATCCCCCCGAAACGGCGATAGACCGGTGGGCTACCACGCCGGGCGCAAACTATGCTCTAATCTCATGGATCAAAGTTTAACGACTTTGCCGCCCCGCCGCCGCACCCGCGTCCCGCCGCTTGCCGATGTACCGTGCCCCTGCTAAAGCGCGCCGCATGACCACGCCGATCAAGAACATCCGCAACTTCTCCATCGTTGCCCATATCGACCATGGCAAATCCACGCTTGCCGACCGGCTGATCCAGTCGACCGGCGGGCTGGAGCTGCGCGACATGAAGGAGCAGGTGCTGGACTCGATGGACATCGAGCGCGAGCGCGGCATCACCATCAAGGCGCAGACGGTGCGGCTGAAATACCGCGCCAACAATGGACAGGACTATATCCTCAACCTGATCGACACGCCCGGCCATGTCGACTTCGCCTATGAAGTGTCGCGCTCGCTCGCCGCCTGCGAAGGTTCGCTGCTGGTCGTCGACGCCTCGCAAGGCGTCGAGGCGCAGACGCTGGCCAATGTCTACCAGGCGATCGACAACAACCACGAAATCGTCGTGGTGCTGAACAAGGTCGACCTGCCCGCCGCCGAGCCCGAGCGCATCCGCGAACAGGTCGAGGAGGTGATCGGCATCGACGCCTCCAACGCCGTACTGATCTCGGCCAAGACCGGGCTCGGCATTCCCGACGTGCTGGAAGCGATCGTCAACGATCTGCCGCCGCCGCGCGAGGGCGACATCGCGGCCCCGCTGAAGGCGATGCTGGTCGATAGCTGGTACGATGCCTATCTCGGC
Source organism: Mesorhizobium sp. M0437 (assembly GCF_040321335.1). NCBI lineage: Bacteria > Pseudomonadati > Pseudomonadota > Alphaproteobacteria > Hyphomicrobiales > Phyllobacteriaceae > Mesorhizobium > Mesorhizobium sp. M0437. Next base: position 21,429 of record NZ_JAMYRK010000029.1, on the reverse strand, counting down.
GTCATCGTGCTGGTCCGCATCATCGACGGCGTCTTGAAAAAGGGCCAGACCATCCGCATGATGGGTACCGGCGCCAGGTACCTGGTCGAGCGCACCGGCGTCTTTACGCCAGCCCGCATCAATGTCGACGAGCTCGGCCCCGGCGAGTTCGGTTTCTTCACCGGCTCGATCAAGGAGGTTGCCGACACCCGCGTCGGCGACACCATCACCGAGGACAAGCGGCCGACGGCACAGGCCCTGCCCGGCTTCAAGCCGGCACAGCCGGTGGTGTTCTGCGGCCTGTTCCCGGTCGACGCCGCCGATTTCGAGGATCTGCGCGCCGCTGTCGGCAAGCTGCGCCTCAACGACGCGTCCTTCTCCTTTGAAATGGAAACCAGCGCCGCGCTCGGCTTCGGCTATCGCTGCGGCTTCCTCGGCCTGCTGCATCTCGAAATCATCCAGGAGCGGCTGGAGCGCGAGTTCAATCTCGACCTCATCGCCACCGCGCCTAGCGTCGTCTACCGCCTGCTGTTGAACGACGGCTCGGTCAAGGAACTGCACAACCCGGCCGACATGCCCGACGTGGTCAAGATATCGGCCATCGAGGAGCCATGGATCCGCGCCACCATCCTCACCCCGGACGACTATCTCGGCGGCATCCTGAAGCTCTGCCAGGACCGGCGCGGCATTCAGGCCGACCTCTCCTATGTCGGCAAACGCGCCATGCTGATCTACGACCTGCCGCTCAACGAGGTGGTCTTCGACTTCTACGACCGGCTGAAGTCGATCTCCAAGGGCTACGCCTCGTTCGACTATCATTTGACCGACTACAAGGAAGGCGACCTGGTCAAGATGTCGATCCTGGTCAACGAAGAGCCGGTCGACGCGCTGTCGATGCTGGTCCACCGCACCGCGGCGGAAAAGCGCGGCCGCCAGATGTGCGAGAAGCTGAAGGAGCTGATCCCGCACCATCTGTTCAAGATCCCGATCCAGGCCGCGATCGGCGGCAAGGTCATCGCCCGCGAGACCATCTCGGCGCTGCGCAAGGACGTCACCGCAAAATGCTACGGCGGCGACGTCTCACGAAAGCGCAAGCTGCTCGACAAGCAGAAAGAGGGCAAGAAGCGGATGCGCCAGTTCGGCAAGGTGGATATCCCGCAGGAGGCGTTTATCCAGGCGCTGAAGATGGGCGATTAGGCGGGCTGCGCCCGCTTGTTTGACAGGAGCCTTGGCCGCGCGTTGAAGAAAGTGACGAAGTCGGCAGCGTTGACGGTTGACAGGCTGAAGAAAGCTACCGGCCGGTAATCCCCTTCTGTGTGCCGATGCCTCTCTTCAGGCGGCGTTCGACCTTTTTGATGTCTTCCGCAGGCGGTAGCGTCTCTGGCATATCACCGCCAATTTCGCGGATAGTCTGGCGGACCTTCGCGCCAACATCGAAGTGAATACGGTTGGCGGCGTCCTTTCCTCTGGTCTGCTCTCGACGTAGCTTTTCTTCCGTCTGAGTGGCACGGAACAGATTCGCCGCTAACTCCGTGCTGCCCATGTGATCCAAGATTTGCTTGTTGGCTTTGAGTCCTTTGCGCCGCCGTATGCCAGGAACATCCAAGCCGCCATAGAGACCTTTATAGCCGTAGGTTTGGAAGATAGCGAAATCGAGCCCTTCACGAACGCCGGCATTCTTAGCGGCGCTGGCCAGGTTCCTGTTGTGCTCTTTGATCTCGTCGCGAAGCAGGCAGCGACGCTCATCCTCAGATAGAGGGACGTATTCGGCAGCGGCCTTGTCTGCAATCTCTTGGCGACGGGTCTGTATCGCAAAATACGTCTGGGCGAACGCTACTTCTTGTTTTCTCGCGTCGCCATTCAGTGCCGTCAAATAGCTGGCATACCGGCTGAGGACAATGTCATCTATCTCGCGTTCGGCCCCCTTGCCGAGACTGATCATTTTCCCGACGCCAGCAAAATGATCGGAAGTTGCATTTCCTGACGAACTACACGCTTCGCGTGCCTTATCGACAACCGTCAAAAAGTTGTCCCACTTCGCATATCCGAATAGTCGCTGTAGATCGCGGGCATACCAAAATTCGTTGCCCTCCTCATCCGTTTGAGCAGCTTCCTCGAATTTCGTTATAAGGTCTTCGATCGTGGCATTCGTTGCAGTTAGCTCTTGGGGATGGAATGCTTCTCCGAAGGCGATTTCTGCCAGCTTCCGGGAGCGGTCATTATCTTCAGGCATTCAAGCAACTCCGATTCGTGATCAGACACATTACCACGCGTCAACAATGTTTCGGCTTACAATTGACCCTTATCCCCGGCTTGGCCGAATCGCGTTCGGCCTGCCATCCTAGTTGCGGCGAAAGCCGGGGAACTGCCGGAGGCGAGCCCGCCCAGCGGCGCTGAAGCTGTGCGATGGAGATTATTCTCCGGGAGGCGGCGGCGGGGGACGATCCTCGGGTACAGGCGGGGATTCTCCCAAATCCGCAGCAATCTCTCGAAAAATACCATCAATATTTGCAAAGATTAGCCGACCGAGCTCTGTAACCTCTGATGCGTCACCTAGACGAATAAGGCGCATCGTTTGCAAGCATAGGACGGCAATGTCATCAGGTGAGTTGTCCCCTGATTGGTAGCCAGCCTGGAATGCGGATAGAACGGCTCGGACCAGTCTTGGTTCCAGTCGCGGGAGTGCGGTATTCCAAACGTGAATAGCGACAGATTGGCCTCCAACTCTGAGGCCAACGTTTGGTGTGAACCTAACAGAAAACGTTCCGCCAGGGCTTCGCACAGTAGTCGGTGGGAATTCCAAAATTGCGCCCGGGTTGACAGCTCTCCAAGCGTCCAGCCGCCGTAGGCCAAGTTGGGCGGACCGTCTCTCTGGCTCCGATGCAATTGTTAAAGTTGCAGCCAACAGACTCTCCAGGGGCTCCCCCGCCGTCAGACGGTGGCAGAGTCGGCGGAGGCTGCTGTGAAAATCATAGCCTCCTTCTCTTGGGGTAGATCTCCGGCGCAGCTCGGTACGCTGTGGGCGCACGTTCATGTGAACGATTCTCAATAGGGCAGAAATTCCAAAAGATGGCATTGACGCATCCTTCCACGCATCTGAATCTGCAAAAAGAAAGGCCCGCCAAAATGGCGGGCCTTTCAGACAACTTCATGCGGCGTTCTCAAGATTTGCCGGATACCAGACAAGGCTGTCTGTCGAAGCGTTCATGATATCGATACCGCGCTCTGCATCAACGCGACGCTTGTAGCCTTCGCTGCTCACGGCGATTGTCTCGCCATTCACAGCTTCGTAGGTCCAACGCCATTCACCACGATTGTCCTTGTACAACCAGTACGAGGGATAAGTACGCTGCGCCATTGGAGTAACTCCTTGAGTGGCGTAAGCGAACGTCAGGCTTGACCATGGCGCATTATTCTGATTCAAGATCAGTGTACCAAACACACCATACCTCGCGCCTGACATCCAAATCTTGTGCGGGTTAGAACTTTGAAACCGCCGCGGCTCGCCAGCTTTGCGGCGGTTTCTTTATTCTGGACGATTTCTTGAATGAGGCAAGCAGAGGCGAGAGTCAAGATATGGCTAGTAGACCGTTAACGCGAGCTGGCGGCCTCAAGATTTTCGTAATAAATTCAGGCGCTTACTTAGCTCTTCCCCAGAGTGGATAACCTAGCGTCCGTGATCTCTCACCCCAGAAACAATAATATTTTTCGGCCAAAAGCAAATATTGCGAATCGCTTTGATTCTAGCGCGCTGCAAAAACAAGTCTGCACTACTGACGTTATTGCCAATTTTACATATCCGTATTCCTTTATGCGTTTCAGCTCTTCACCTTCCCGGCGGAGCGATGATCAGCTTCCACCTCACCGAACCGCCTCCCGACGCCATGAGATATGCGCCGGGCAACGCGCCTGTAGAGCTTGGGGGCCGCCATTGGAGAACGCCCTATCCTGAAGTATCCTTGCGGCCTAGAGGGGGGAGATCTCAATGCGTTCCACTTTGGACACCATTGCCGCGATTGGCCTCGCCATCGGCGGCGCTCTGGGCCTCGCCGGCACCTTCGTGGCGAGCGCCGAACTTCGCGAAACGCTCTGGACGATCGACGGCGTGGCGCTGGTGGTGGCGACCGCGCTGCTGACGATGAAATATCAGCGCCAGGGCAATGACTGCGTGGCGGCTGGATTTTTGACCTTTCTCGCCGGCGAAAGCCTGCTGCTCTCCGGCAATGCGGCGGGGCTTGAGGCCAGCGTGCCCTCCTATGTCGGCGGTATCTCGCTTTGGGCGGCGGCGCTGGTCATGGTCAGCGCGCCGAAAACCTTCGCGCCGTGGATGCGGCTTACCGCTGTCGTGGCGGCTGTGCTGTTTGTCGTCTCAGTGGGCCTGATCCTGTGGGGTGCGCCTTTGCTGCCGACCTCGACGCCGCTGCCCGCTGCCGGATATCCCTTCCTGGTGCTCACATTCATCGGCTGGATCTGGACGCTGCTGAAGCCCAGCCGGTGAGGCCAGTCGGACCGCCCCCTCTCCGGCCTTCGCGGCCACCTCTCCCCCACTTCGTGGGGGCGAGGAACCCAGGTCTTGTGAGGCTTCGGCTATTGGCATGTCCTCGCCCCACGAAGTGGGGAGAGGTGGTTTGCGAAGCAAACCGGAGAGGGGTCTTCCTTGGCAACGCTGCGCCTTTCGCGGTGTGCAAATGGCGCACCCCCTTCCACCCATCCCGCCGCCATGCCATGTTCTCGCTCGCGGCCGGGCAGGCCGCTTCATTCCGGGGGGAAATCATCATGTCGTCCTACGCTTTCGCGCGCCGCATTGCCGCTGGGCTGTTCATTGCCGCACTGTTTGCGCCCGTCGCGCATGCCGGTGATGTCACCTTCGAGATCAAGAACAGCCATCCGAACGCCATGCGCGTCGAGCTCTACAGCCAGGACCGCGATCATGTCTGGCCGGGCAACAATCAGGATTACTATCTCAACGACGGCGAGACCAAGTCGATCCCGCTGTCCTGCAGTGACGGCGAATCGATCTGCTACGGCGCCTGGGTCGACGGCGACGAGAACACCTATTGGGGCGTCGGCCCCGGCAATACGGAAAAGTGCGACGATTGCTGCTACACCTGCAGTGGCGGCGAGACCGAGGAAATCGATCTGGTTCCGTGACGTGGCAGATCTCCCCCCTTGAGGGGGAGATGTCGCCAAAGGCGACAGAGGGGGTCGCCGCGCATAGAGCGCCAACCTGTTCTGCAGCAGCAGGCCGAGTCCGGTCGTGCCGACCCCCTCTGGCCGCTGCGCGGCCATCTCCCCCTCGAGGGGGGAGAGGGCCGTCCCGCGAGTGCAGGCCGGCAACGGAAATTCAAAGCTGAAACAAAAAACCCGCCTCGGCGGGCGGGTCGTTGGAGCCAATTGGCACCATACCCAAATTAGTAGCATAGCTGCCGGCACAAAGCAAGAACAAAATGTGGTGCTGCGAGCAAAAAATGGGAATTCCCTTACCGCCGCGCCCGAGGTCGGCCCTCACGAGGGGGAGAATGCTGCCTTGACGTCGTCCTGACTGTCGCCATAGCGTAGTCCGACAGGAGACCCACCCATGGCAGTGGTCGAAGGCGAGAAGATCGACATCGGCTTTTCGGGAAAACGTTGCATCCATTCGCGCAACTGCGTGCTTGGCGATCCGCATGTTTTCGTGCCCAACGCGCCCGGCCAGTGGATCCACCCCGAGGCGGCCAGCGTCGAGAAGATCGTGGCGCTCGCCGAAGCCTGCCCGTCCGGCGCCATCACCTATGTCCGCAAGGATGGCGGGCCGCAGGAACAGCCGCCGGTGGTCAACATTGTGCGCATAAGGGAAAACGGTCCGCTTGCCGTCCATGCCGAGATCGTGTTGGGCGGCGAAACGTTTTACCGCGCCACGCTCTGCCGCTGCGGCGCCTCGGAAAACAAGCCGTTCTGCGACGGCAGCCACGCCAAGGCGGGCTTCACCGCCACCGGCGAGCCGGCGCTGAAGGACACGCCGGCGCTGGAGGTGCGGAATGGCCCGCTGACCGTCACACCGACGACCAACGGCCCGCTCAAGCTCGAAGGCAATGTCGAAATCGTCACCGGCACCGGCCACACGGTCGACCGTACGCAACGCACCTTCCTCTGCCGCTGCGGCCACTCCGCCAACAAGCCGTTCTGCGATGGCTCGCACAAGCGCGTGGGGTTTGTGGGGTAGCCTAGCGATCTCCCCCCTTGAGGGGGAGATGTCGCCGAAGGCGACAGAGGGGGTCGGTACGTCCTGACGCCAACGCCATCGCGGCCAGAGAATGCCGGCGCTCCACGCGAGACGCCCCCCTCTGGCCTGCCGGCCATCTCCCCCTCGAGGGGGGAGATTACGCTGCCTTGGCCCAGCGCTCGTGCCTTTATCGGCCCGTTCATATCCGCTAAGGGGCGGAGACGAATTCTCCGGACCCAAATATGACCGCCAAGCCCAAACCCTCACCCCTGTTCCTCGGCATCGACACCGGCGGCACCTATACCGACGCCGTGCTGTGGTCGGAGGCCGGCGGGCCAAGCGGAAAGGTGCTGGCCAAGGCCAAGGCGCTGACCACGCGCCATGATCTGGCGGTCGGCATCTCCGGCGCGGTCGATGCGGTGCTCGAAATGGCCGGCACCGACCCGGCAGCGATCAAACTGGTATCTATGTCGACGACGCTAGCCACCAACGCGCTGGTCGAGGGCCAGGGCGGCCGCGTGGCGCTGGTGATGATCGGCTTTGCCGAGGGCGACCTTGCCCGCGACGGGCTGAAGGCGGCGCTTGGCACCGACCCGGTGGTGTTCTGCCCCGGCGGCCACGATGTCCACGGCAATGCGGCAAAGCTCGATCTGTCCGGGCTGGAGGCAGCTTTGCCGGAACTGGAAAAGTCGGTGTCCGGCTTTGCCGTCTGCGCCTATTTCGCCACCCGCAACCCGGCGCATGAGCTAAGCGCGCGGAACCTGATCCGCGACAGGACCGGCCTGCCGGTCACCGCCAGCCACGAACTGTCGGCCAAGCTCGGCGGCCCGCGCCGGGCGCTGACGACATTGCTCAACGCCAGGCTGATCTCGATGATCGACCGGCTGGTCGCGGCAACGGAAGGCTTTTTGGCCGCGCGCAACATTGCCGCCCCGCTGATGGTGGTGCGCGGCGACGGCGCTCTGGTCTCGGCTGCCTTTGCCCGCCAGCGGCCGATCGAGACCATCCTGTCCGGCCCGGCCGCCAGCCTCGTCGGTGCCCGCCACATGACCGGCATCGACGATGCCGTGGTCTCCGATATCGGCGGCACCACCACCGACGTCGCCGTGCTCGACAAGGGCCGGCCGCGGCTCGATCCGGAAGGCGCCACCGTCGGCGGGTTCCGCACCATGGTCGAGGCCGTCGCCATGCGCACCTTTGGCCTCGGCGGCGATTCCGAAGTGGCGCTGGAGGACGGCGCGCTCAATCCGAGAATCCTGCTCGGCCCGCGCCGCCTGGTGCCGCTGGCGCTGGCCGGCTTGATGCATGGCGAGGCCGTCACGGCGGAGCTCGAGCGCCAGCTGCGCGCACCCAATTCCGGCCGCATGGATGGCCGCCTCGCGGTGCGCACCGGCGTGCCGGAGCGGCTGGCGGCCGGACTGACCGGCGCCGAAGCCAAGCTTTACGAGATGATCGGTGCTGTGCCGCAGGCTCTCGACAGATTGCTGACCTCGAACGCCCAGAACGCCACCTTGAACCGGCTGGTGTCGCGCGGGCTGGTGCATGTCGCCGGCTTCACGCCGTCGGACGCCGCGCATGTGCTGGGCAGGCAGGCCAATTGGGATGCGGCCGCGGCGCGTCTGGGTGCCGAGCTGTTCACGCGCAGGCGCGACGGCCGCGGCCAGTTCATCGCCGCCTCGCCGGAGGCGATCTCGGAACGGGTGCTGACCGCGCTGACCCGCCTGTCGGCCGAAGTCATCCTCGAAACCGCCTTTGCCGAGGACGGGCTGGATGGCGCGGCGACCGTCGCCCATGCCCTGGTCCAGCGCGCCGTCGACGCGCATCCCGGCATCGCCCGCTTGAGCGTCGCGCTCGACCGTCCGGTCATCGGCCTCGGCGCCTCGGCACCGCTGCATTATGCCGGCCTCGCCGAGCTGGTCGGCAATCGATGCGTGGTGCCGCAGGATACCGATGTCGCCAACGCGCTCGGCGCCGTCGTCGGCCAGGTCCGGGTTTCGGCCGAGGCGCGGGTCAGCCAGCCCAAGGAAGGCCTGTTCCGCGTCGCCTCCGGTGAAAGCGTGCGCGATTTCAACGACGAAGCAGCGGCGATCGCCGCAGCGGAGAAAGATGTGCGGGCGATTGCCGCCGGGCGGGCGAAGGACGCCGGCACCGACAGCGCCGAGATCGAAATCGCCAGCGAGTTCCGCGTCTCCACAGTAGAGGGCCAGCGCATGTTCATCGAGGCGCATGTCGTGGCGGTGGCGTCGGGACGGCCAAGGATTGCGGTGTGAGCGCGTAATCTACCCCCTCGAGGGGGAGATGTCGCCGAAGGCGACCGAGGGGGTCGCCTCGCATGAAGCGCGACGCGATTTGGTGCAAAGAAGAGGTTGCACTTCCACGCGAGGCGACCCCCTCTGGCCTGCCGGCCATCTCCCCCACAAGGGGCCCTCAAGGGGGAGATCGGCAGCGAAAACGCCCTACCTTCACCCTGAGCTGAATTGACCCTGCCACCGTGACATGCCAAAGGCCCGGCCTAGCCTTTCGTCTGGAGAAGCCCTGATGACCGATCGCGTCGAGATCGCCGGATTGCGGATTGCCCGCGAGCTTCATGATTTCGTCGTGAACGAAGCGATGCCGGGCACCGGCATCGAGGCGGAGGCATTCTGGAACGGTTTTTCGGCGATCGTCCATGATCTCTCGCCAAAAAACCGGGCACTGCTCGAAAAGCGCGATGCCATGCAGGACAAGCTCGACCGCTGGTATCGCGACAATGGCGCGCCCGTCGACATGGAGGCCTACAAGACGTTCCTCCGCGAGATCGGCTATCTGCTGCCCGAGGGGCCGGCGTTCAGCGTGACCACCGAAAATGTCGACCCGGAAATCGCTTTGGTTGCCGGGCCGCAGCTGGTGGTGCCGGTGATGAACGCGCGTTATGCGCTGAATGCCGCCAATGCGCGCTGGGGCTCGCTGTACGATGCGCTCTACGGCACCGACGCTATCCCGGAGACGGCCGGCGCCGAGCGAGGCAACAAATTCAATCCGGCGCGCGGCGCCAAGGTCGTCGCCTGGGTGAAAAGCTTCTTCGACGAGGCGGTGCCGCTCACCACAGGCAAATGGGCCGGCGTCAACGGGCTTTCGGTCGCCAACGGCATGTTGCGGCTGGGCGAGGGTGCCGGCGCCACCACGCTTGCCGACCTCAGACAGTTTGCCGGCTATCGCGGCGATGCCGCCGACCCCGAAGCCGTCCTGCTGGTCAAGAACGGCCTGCACATCGAAATCGTCATCGACCGCAACAACCAGATCGGCCGCACCGATCCGGCCGGCATTGCCGATGTCGTGCTGGAATCGGCACTGACCACCATCCAGGACTGCGAGGATTCGATCGCCGCAGTGGATGCGCAGGACAAGGTGCTGGTCTACCGCAACTGGCTCGGCCTGATGAAGGGCGACTTGGCGGAGGAGATCACCAAGGCCGGCAAGAGCTTTGTCCGCAGGCTCAACCCCGACCGCACCTATACCGCGCCCGATGGCGGCACGCTGACCTTGCCCGGCCGCTCGCTGATGCTGGTCAGGAATGTCGGCCACCTCATGACCAATCCGGCGATATCGGACCGCGACGGCAACGAGGTGCCGGAAGGCATCATGGATGCGGCGCTGACGGCGCTGATCGCGCTGCATGACATCGGCGTGAACGGGCGCCGCGCCAATTCTCGCGCCGGCTCGATGTACATCGTAAAGCCCAAGATGCACGGGCCCGACGAAGTTGCCTTCGCCGTCGAGATTTTCGACCGCGTCGAGGCGCTGCTCGGCGTGCCCAAAAACACCATCAAGATGGGCATCATGGACGAGGAGCGGCGCACCACCGTCAACCTCAAGGAGGCGATCCGCGCCGCGAAAGAACGCGTCGTCTTCATCAACACCGGCTTCCTCGATCGCACCGGCGACGAGATCCACACCTCGATGGAAGCCGGCCCGATGATCCGCAAGGGCGACATGAAGCAGGCCGCCTGGATTGCCGCCTACGAAGCCTGGAACGTCGACATCGGGCTGGAATGTGGGTTGGCCGGCCACGCCCAGATAGGCAAGGGCATGTGGGCGATGCCCGACCTGATGGCGGCGATGCTGGCCGAGAAAATCGTGCATCCCAAAGCCGGCGCCAACACCGCCTGGGTGCCGTCGCCGACGGCCGCGACGCTGCACGCCACCCATTATCACAAGGTCGACGTTCATGCCGTGCAAGCGGCGCTGAAGAGCCGGCCCAAGGCAAAACTCGACGACATCCTGTCGGTGCCGGTCGCTGTGCGGCCGAACTGGTCGCCAGAAGACATCCAGAAGGAGCTCGACAACAATGCGCAAGGCATTCTGGGCTATGTCGTGCGCTGGATCGACCAGGGCGTCGGCTGTTCGAAAGTGCCTGACGTAAACGACGTCGGCCTGATGGAGGACCGCGCCACACTGCGCATCTCCTCGCAGCACATCGCCAACTGGCTGCATCACGGCGTCTGCACGCCCGAGCAGGTCATGGAGACGATGAAACGCATGGCGGCGATCGTCGACCGCCAGAACGACGGCGATCCGCTCTACCGGTCGATGGCGCCGGATTTCGACAAGTCCATCGCCTTCCTCGCCGCCTGTGACCTGGTCTTCAAGGGGCGCGTGCAACCCAACGGCTACACCGAGCCAGTGCTGCACGCACGGCGGCTGGAGCTGAAGACGCGGGATAACGGCTGAACCGAAAGCACGATGCACGCCGGCCAAGGGTAAGCGCCGGCGTCCCCCTCCCCCTTGAGGGGAGGGTGGCCCGAAGGGTCGCCAATGCAGTGCGCCAACCCAATTCTGACGGTGCGCCTTAGGAGGAGCATCGCAACGCTCCGCACCTCGGTCGGTTTCGAAATGCGACAGGCCGAGCGTCTCACCGGCGACCCCACCCGGCCGCTTCGCGGCCACCCTCCCCTCAAGGGGGAGGGGAACGTCACGCCGCCTGCGCCATCCGTTCCGAGCTCATGCGGTAGGAAATCGCTTCGGCCAGATGGATGCGGCCGACTGTTTCGCTGGCCTCGAGATCGGCCAGTGTCCGCGCCACCTTCAAGACGCGGTGATAGGCTCGTGCGGAAAAGCCGAGCTTTTCGCTGGCATCCCTGAGCAGCGACAGGCCGGCGGCGTCGGGCATGGCGATCTCCTCGATGACTGACGGCGAGCAATGGGCGTTGGTGGTGGCGGTCGCGCCGAGCCGCTCGAAGCGCTCTCGCTGGATCGTACGGGCGCGGGCAACACGTAGTGCGACGGCGGCACTTTTCTCCGCCCGGTCCGGCCGGATCAGATCGCTGGCCGAGACCGCCGGCACCTCGATCCTGAGATCGATGCGATCGAGCAGCGGGCCGGAAATGCGCGCCTGGTAGTCGGTGCGGCAGCGGTCGCCGCGCAGGCAGCGATAGCCGGGCTCGCCGGCCATGCCGCAACGGCACGGGTTCATCGCCGCGACCAGCTGGATACGCGCCGGATAGGTGACGCGATGATTGGCGCGCGCGATCATGCAGTCGCCGGTCTCGAGCGGCTGGCGCAGTGCATCGAGCGCCTGCGGCGAGAATTCGGGGAATTCGTCGAGGAACAGCACGCCGTGATGGGCAAGCGAGGCCTCGCCCGGCCGCACGCGCAACCCGCCGCCGACCATCGCCGCCATCGAGGCCGAATGATGCGGCGCGCGGAACGGCCGCCGGTCGGTGAGTTTTCCTTCGCCGAGTTCGCCGGCCACCGAGGCGATCATCGAGACTTCGAGCAATTCCCTGGGCGCCAGCGGCGGCAGGATCGACGGCAGCCGCTGCGCCAGCATCGACTTTCCCGACCCCGGCGGTCCGACCATCAGAAGATTGTGGCCGCCGGCGGCCGCCACCTCCAGCGCCCGCTTGGCGGTCTCCTGGCCCTTGATGTCGGCAAGGTCGGGCAGGTCGCGCGCCGCGGCATGGATGCCGGCTTCCGGCCGTGACAGAACCTGCGTGCCGCGAAAATGATTGGCGATGGCGATCAGGCTGCGCGGCGCCAATATGTCGAAGTCCTTGCCGGCCCAGGCCGCTTCCGGCCCGCAGGCGAACGGGCAGATCAAGCCCTTGCCTTCGGCGTTGGCACCGATTGCCGCCGGCAGCGCGCCAGCCACCGCGGCGATGGTTCCGTCGAGTGACAATTCGCCAAGCACGACATAGCCGGCCAGCATGTCGCCCGGAATGGCGCCGAGCGCCGCCATCAGCCCGAGGGCGATCGGCAGATCGTAGTGGCTGCCTTCCTTGGGCAGGTCGGCCGGCGCCAGATTGACGGTGACCTTCTTCGACGGCATCGACAGGCCGGATGCATGCAGCGCTGCCTGCACCCGCTCGCGGCTTTCGGCCACAGCCTTGTCGGCCAGCCCGACGATGTGCATGTTGACTTTGCCCGGCGCGATCATCACCTGCACGTCGACCGGCACGGCCTCGATGCCCTGGAAAGCAACCGTGCGAACCCGCGCCACCATGTCTTCACCCCGGATGCAGGCTTTTGCCCCAAGCCTTTGCGATCATGCCGCGAACGGCGTCACCGGAGACAACCACAGATTACCGGCGAAGGCAAGAACATTTGGGGAACAGCTGAGCGCCACGGCTGCAATGGTTTGCAACGCGGCCGCTTCCAGAAGCAATGTACGCTAGTTGCGCTTCTCCTCCACGGCATCCCAGAACAGGCTGGCGATGTCGGCGCCGCCGAAGCGCTGCACTTCGCGTATGCCCGTCGGTGAGGTCACGTTGATCTCGGTCATGTAGTCGCCGATGACGTCGATGCCGACGAGGATGAAGCCGCGCTCTTTCAGCGCGGGGCCGATGCGGGCGCAGATCTCGCGTTCGCGTTCCGTCAATTCGGTCTTTTCGGCGCGGCCGCCGACATGCATGTTGGAGCGCGAATCATGCTCGGCCGGCACGCGGTTGATGGCGCCGACAGGCTCGCCGTCAATCAGGATGATGCGCTTGTCGCCAGCCCGCACCTCCTTGAGGTAGCGCTGCACGATGTAGGGTTCGCGGAACATCTGGCCGAACATTTCGAGCAGCGAGGCGAGGTTGCGGTCGGCCTCGTGCAGGTGGAAGATGCCGGCGCCGCCATTGCCGTAGAGCGGTTTGACGATGATATCGCCGAACTCCTTGCGGAAGGCTGCGACCTCGAGCGGGTCCTTGGTGATCAGCGTGTCCGGCATCAGGTCGGGAAATTCGGTGACGAAGATCTTTTCCGGGCTGTTGCGCACCCAGGCCGGGTCGTTGACCACCAGCGTCTTCGGATGGATGCGCTCGAGGATATGCGTGGTGGTGATGTAGTTCATGTCGAAGGGTGGATCCTGCCGCAAAAGGATGACGTCCATCTCCGAAAGATCGGTGCGGACTTCTTCGCCCAGCGAATAATGATTGCCCTTCTCGTCGCGAACCTGCATCGCCTCGATACGGGCAAACACCTTGCCGTCGCGCAGCGACAGCCGGTCGGGCGTGTAGTGGAACAACTGGTGGCCGCGCCGCTGCGCCTCCAGCGACAGCGCAAACGACGTGTCGCCGGCTACCGACACGGTGGAGATGTGGTCCATCTGGACGGCGACTTTCAGGGGCATGGCAGCTCTCCGGCGCACTTGGAGCGATCCACTTGGACGCACAAAGTACGCTCCAACATTTTTTGAATCCATGCATCGTGCTTTCCGAAAATCGATTCCGATTTTCGGGCCGATGCATCGACGACAGCGATATAAGGAAATCGGCGGCTTCTGCCAATCGGCCAAGGTCACGATGAGGCTGCGCTTCGCTTGGCGCAGACCTCGACGCGATAGTTCTCAGCGGTCGAAGACCAGCTTGGAATAGCCGAGGAAGGACAGTGCCATGGCGACCAGCGAGGCGACCGCAAGGGCTATGAGCGGCGACACCATCGGCAGTGCGAACAGCATGGCGCAATAGACGAGATAATTGACGACGCTGGTGGCAATGCCGACGCCGCCATAGCGGGCGCCCTCTTGCGCGACGCCGCGGCTGGAAGGCGAGAAGGTCAGATGGCGGTTGATCAGCCAGGTGACGGACAGGGCAAAACCGATCGAGATGATGCGAGCCGCGAAGGGGCCAAGCGGCGCTATCGCCAACACCAGCCAAAGCGCCGCCGCGTCGGCGACGAAGCCGATGCCGCCGGCGACAATGAAGCGGGCGAGGCGTCCCATTTAGGGCTCTAAGCCGCCCGCGGGGTCTTGCGCGGTCCGGTCTTCAAAGTCGCGAGCGCACTTGCGCGTTCGCGTTCGACGCGGCCGGAAGGCATCGACAGATAGAAGATGCGCTTCTGCTCGGCCCGGCCGCGCGACACCGAATCGAGGATTACCCCGGTCACCGCCGCCAGCATCGACAGCAGCAGCAGCCCGACCGACAGCACCCACGTCGGCATGCGCGGCACAAGCCCGGTTTCGGCGAACTCGATCAGCACCGGCGCCATCAGAAACAGGCTTGATGCCAGGAAGAACACCGAAAAAGCGCCGAAGAAACGCAGCGGCTGCGTCTCCTTCATCAGCATGGCGAACATCCACAGGATCTTCGCGCCGTCGCGAAAGGTCGACAGCTTCGACGAGGAGCCTTCCGGCCGGCGGCCATAGTCGAGTCCGATCTCGCTGACCGGCAATTTGAGCTGCGAGGCGTGCACCGACATTTCGGTCTCGATCTCGAAACCGCCGGAAACGGCGGGAAAACTCTTGACGAAGCGCCTGGTGAAGGCGCGGTAACCCGAGAAGATATCGGTAAAGTCCGAGCCGAACAAACGTTTGTAGAGGCTGTTGAAGATGCGGTTGCCGAAGGCGTGGCCTGTCCTGCCGGCGTCGTTGACGACGCCGCGCCTGGTGCCCACCACCATGTCGGAGCGCTCGGTCAGCAGCGTGTTGATCAGTTGTGGCGCGTCCTCCGGCGCATAGGTGCCGTCGCCGTCGGCCATCAGGTAGATGTCGGCCTCGATGTCGGCGAACATGCGGCGCACGACATTGCCTTTGCCCTGGCGCGGCTCGCGCACCACGATGGCGCCGGCGGCGCGGGCTCGGAGCGCCGTCAGGTCGCGCGAATTGTTGTCGTAGACATAGATCGCGGCGGCAGGCAGCGTTTCGCGAAAGCGCCGCACCACTTCGCCGATCGTCAGCTCTTCATTGTAGCAAGGCAGGAGCACGGCGATGCTCGGCTCATGGCGCACTTCTTGTGGCATTTTCGTCTCCGGATGCCCTGTGAGGCCCCTGACCACTCAAGCGCCGGCCTCGCTCGGGCGGCTTTACTATTTATTGAAGCTGTTAAGGCTAGGTTTAAACCGCACCGTATTCCTTCCAAAGGTCCTGATATGAGCACAGCCGACGATGGCGCCTCCATTTGGAGGTCCGATATCGCGCTGGCGCTGCTTGCCACGCTGCTGGCGCTTGCCGTCAATGCCTTTGCCGGCTTCCCGGCACTGACCAATGCCGGCGGCGACAACGACAATCTGCTGCGCCTCGTCGAAGTTCGCGACATGCTGGCCGGCCAAAGCTGGTTCGATCTCCACCAGTACAGGATGGGCCTGGAAGGCGGTTTCGTCATGCATTGGTCGCGGCTGGTCGATGCGCCGATCGCCGCCATCATCATCGCCGTATCGGCCCTGACCGGCAGCGCGGCCTTTGCCGAGAATGTTGCGCAAGTGCTGTGGCCGGCGCTGCTCTTCTGCCTGACCGTATTTTTCACGGCTCGCGCCGCGCGCAGCTTTGCCGGTGACAGCGCCGTGCTGCCCGCTGTCGTGATCGGCGCTGCCGCACTGTATTTCCTCGGCATTTTTTCGCCTGGCGCGCTCGATCACCACAATGTCCAGCTGATGCTGAGCATGGCCAGCCTGAGCCTGTTGCTTGAAGCGCCAAGGCGCAGGCCGGCGGCATTGCTCTCCGGCCTGTGCGCCGGATTGATGCTGGCCGTCGGCATGGAAACCGCGCCTTATGTCGCCACCATCGGCGCCTCAGTCGCCACGCTGTTTGCCCTCGACGCCGATGGCGAGAGGTCGATTGCCAGGGATTTCGGCCTCGGCTTTGCCGGCGTCTCCGCCCTCGTCTTTGTCGTCACCATTCCGTGGTCCGCCTGGGGTCAGGCGCAATGCGACGCCTTCTCGGCCGTGCAGTTCGTCGTCGCGGCGATTGCCGGAACCGGCCTTGCGGCGATAGCGTCGATCGAGCCCGCCGGCCGCACGCGCCAACGGCGGTTCGCCTCGCTTGGCCTGCTTGCCCTGATATTGGCCGCTCTCGTCGTCCTTTTGTTCCCACAATGCCTGGCAGCGCCCTACGCCAACCTCGATCCGCGCCTCAAGGAGCTATGGCTTGATCACATCGACGAGGCGCAATCGCTGTTCAAGCTGGTCGCTGAAGATCCGGCCGGGGTGGTGGCGCGCTATGCCACGCCGCTCATCGCGCTCGTGCTGATGGCGCTTCGCCTTGGCCGTGGCGGCTGGCGGCGGCAGGACAGCCTTGTCGGCGCGCTGCTTGTCGTGGCCTTCATGGTCAGTGCTTGGCAGGTGCGCGGTTCGACATTCTCGATCGCCTTCGCCGTCATCCCGCTTGCCGCCTGGATTGCCAAATGGCGTCAACGGGCAGAGGTCAGCCCGTCGCGCGGCGTGGCGCTGCGCATGGCCGCCGTCTGGCTGGTTTCAGTGAATGCCGTCTGGACTGGGGCTGCCGCGGCAACCTCGGTCGCCTTCGAGGACAGCAATACCGCCGCCGATAATGGCGACGGCGCCGATGTCGCTTGCCAGCGCATGGCCTCCTTTGCGGCACTCGGCCGCCTGCCCGGCACCACCGTGCTGGCAATTTCCAATCTCGGATCGCCTATCCTGGCCTATTCCGGACATCGCGTCTTCGCCGGGCCTTATCATCGCAATGTCGCCGGCAACCTGCTGGCGCTCGATGCCTTCCTTGGGTCCGATGCCGATGCCCGGACGGTCGTGGCGGATCATCACGTCGGCCTCGTCGCGCTGTGCCCCGGCAGCGCCGAAAGCAAGCTCCTCGCAGCCAAGGCGCCGGCAGGCTTTCTTGCCGGGCTGATGCGCGGCAGCGTGCCGGAATGGCTTGAGCCGGTTGCCGGGACCAGCGGAGCCGCAGTCGAATTGTACCGCGTCCGGCTGGGCAGCTGATCGATCGGCGGCCCGTGCGGCCTTTTGTCGGACATAAGTCCTGACAATCCACTCTTTCGCCCTTGCCCGCCCGACACGGCTGGATAGGATGCGCGCCGGCCGACCGAGATCATTGGACCGGGAGAGAATTTCATGATGCCATCGGCACGCTTTGCCGACCTCGAAGGCGCTTCGGTGCTGATCACCGGCGGCGGCTCCGGCATTGGTGCTGCCTTGACCGAAGGTTTTGTCCGCCAGGGGGCAAACGTCGCCTTCATCGATATTGCCGACCGTGCGAGCCTGGCGCTGGCCGATCGGTTAGAGAAGGAGCTGGGCCGGCGGCCGCTCTATCTCAAGACCGACATACGCGACATCGAGGCGTTGCGGCTATCGGCGGGCAAAGCTGCAGAGGCGCATGGCGACGTGACGGTGCTGGTCAACAATGCCGCGCAGGATGACCGTCATGCCGTCGAAGACGTCACGGTGGAGTTCTGGGACAACAACCATGCCATCAACCTGCGCCCGCATTTCTTCAGCGCACAGGCGGTGGCGCCGGGCATGAAGCGGGCCGGCGGCGGCTCGATCATCAATTTCACCTCGACCTCGTTTCTCATCAACCATCCCGACATGCCGGCCTATACCGCCGCCAAGGCCGGCATCGTCGGCCTCACCAAGGGTCTTGCCGGCAAGCTCGGCGTCGACGGCATTCGCGTCAACGCGATCGCGCCCGGCTGGGTGATCACCGAGCGGCAGAGAAAGCTCTGGGTCACCGAAGAAGCGCTCGCCGCTCATGTCGCCAAACAGTGCATCAAAGAGGTGATGCAGCCGGAAGACATTATCGGCACTGTGCTGTTCCTTGCGTCGGACGCCTCACGCATGCTGACCGCGCAGATGCTGATCGTCGATGGGGGGTTCCTGTGATCTCATCGAGCAAAGCAGCTTCCGTCGCGGCCGTCGACTGGGGCACCACCCGCATGAGGGTATGGCTGCTCGACGGCACTGGCAAGGTTCTCGCCGAGCGGCGCGGCGATGACGGGCTGATCACCGCCCAGGCTAAAGGATTTTCGTCCATTCTCGAAGGGCATCTGGCCGCCATGGGTGCTCCCGAGGCGCTGCCGGTCATCATTTGCGGCATGGCCGGTTCGCGCCAGGGCTGGCTGGAGGCACCCTATGTCAGCGTGCCGGCGCCGATAGGCGCTATCCTCGCCGGCGCTGCCCACATCCCCGGCCAGCGCCGTGATATCCGCATCGTGCCTGGCCTTGCCCAACGCCTCGCCGATGCACCTGACGTCATGCGCGGCGAGGAAACCCAGCTTGCCGGCGCCGGTTTACCGGCAAAGGGACGCCACCTCGTCTGCATGCCCGGCACCCATTCGAAATGGGTGCTGGTCGAGGACGGCTCTGTTGCCGGTTTCGGCACCTGGCCGACCGGCGAGCTGTTTTCGGTGCTGGCCGCGCACTCGATCCTACGCCATTCGCTGGGCGAGCCGCCGAAGCCGGTTGCCGCCGAAAATCCATTTTTCCGGGAGTGGTGCCTGAAGGCGTTGGCCGAAGGCGGTGACATCGGTTCAAGACTGTTCTCGATCCGCGCCGCCAGCCTGCTGCAGGATCTGAAGCCCGAGGATGCCGCCGCCTGCCTGTCCGGCCTGCTGATCGGCGGCGAGATCGCTTCGGCAAGTCGCCGTTATGGGGCGAGTGCCGTGCCCGTCGTGCTGATCGCGTCGGGCGCACTCGGCAAGCTCTATGCCGACGCCCTCGGCCTTGCCGGGCTCGCGGTCAGGGTGGTCGACGCCGACGAGGCGGTGCGTGCCGGTCTTGCTGAAGCCGCGCGCGAAAATGGCATGATCGCTGGAAATGGAGTTGCCGCATGACCGAAACCGCACCTTTTCCAAAGCTCGAGCGGGGTCTGGTCGCCATCCTGCGTGGCCTCAAGCCAAGCGAGGCGGTGGCGATCGGCCAGGCGATCTTCGGCGCCGGTATCGAAGCGATCGAGGTGCCGCTCAACTCGCCCGATCCTTACGCCTCCATCGCCAGCATTGTCGGAGCGCTTCCTCCAACAGCCTTGGTCGGTGCCGGCACGGTGCTCAGCGCCGCCGATGTCGACGGCCTGCACAAGGCCGGCGGGCGGCTGCTGGTCAGCCCCAATATCGATGCCGAGGTCATGGGCCGGGCCATGCACTACGGCATGGTGACGATGCCTGGCGTGTTCACGCCGACCGAGGCATTCCAGGCAATCCGGCTCGGTGCCTCGGCATTGAAATTCTTCCCGGCGAGCGTGCTTGGCGCGGCAGGCATTTCGGCGATGCGCGCGGTGCTGCCGGCCAGTGTGCTGGTCGGCGCGGTCGGCGGCGTTTCAGATAAGGATTTTGCCGGCTACAAGGCAGCCGGCGTCAGCGTCTTCGGTCTTGGCTCCAGCCTCTTCAAGCCGGGCATGAGCGTCGACGAAGTGGCAGCGCGAGCGAAAGCCGCAGTTCAGGCCTGGGACGCGGCGTTTGGAGCGGCATGATGAGCGAGACCATTGTTTCGGTTTTTTCCGACCATGTCTGCCAACTCGGCGAGGGACCAAGCTATGACCCTGCCACCGACACGCTCTACTGGTTCGACATCGTCAACGGCCAGCTCCTCGAACAGCGCCTGTCGGGCGGTGCTGTCAAAATCCACGAGCTCGGTCAGATGGCCAGCGCCATCTGCATCATCGACGACCAACGCCAGCTGATCGCCACCGAGACCGGTCTGCATGTCCGCGACGTCGCGACCGGCAAGCTGACGCTGCACACGCCGATCGAGGCCGACAATGCGGTCACCCGCTCGAACGATTCACGCGTTCACCCTTGCGGCGCGCTGTGGGTCGGCACCATGGGCAAGGGCGAGGAGAAGGGTGCCGGTTCGATCTACTGGTTCTTCAAGGGCGAGCTGCGCCGGCTTTATGCCGACATTACTGTGCCCAACTCGATCTGCTTTTCCGAGGATGGGACCATTGCCTATTACACCGACACCAGCACCGGCCTATTGATGCGCGTCGGCTGCGATCCGGCGACCGGACTGCCGGTTGGCGAACCGAAGGTCTTCGTCGATCACCGTTCGGCCAAGGGCTATATCGATGGTTCGGTGCTCGACCGCGACGGCATATTGTGGAACGCCTGCTGGGGCGGCAGCGTCGTCGAAGCCTATGGACCCGACGGCAAGCTTATCCGTTCGGTGGCGATGCCGGCGACGCAGCCGTCCTGTCCAGCTTTCGTCGGCAGGAACGCCGACCGGCTGGCGGTCACCTCCGCCTGGTCAGGCAAGAGCGAGAAGCAGCGCCTGCTCGACCCGCAAGCCGGCATGACATTCATGCTCGACATTCCAGTCAATGGTCGCTTCGAGCCACGCGTGCTGATTGGCTAGACCCATATCTAGCACTGTCGTGCAGGCGTCCAGCTGACGTCGGTTCCGCGAAAGCCGAATGCGCTCGCCGTGCGATGCTTGAACGCTTCATCGTTTCGCGGGAACGCTGAACCGCTCTATCTCTTTGTTTTGACGCAATTCCGGACGGAAAGCCGTTTCACACTTTTCCTGGAATTGCTTGTCTTATGACTTTCGCTGCCGAATGGGTCAGAAAGGAACGCTGAGAGAGGGTAGCCGCCCTCCCTCAGCGGCGAGGGTCGGATCGGTGGAATTGCTGACCGTTTGACGGGTCGAGCTAGAGTCGGATCGCCCTCGTCTTTCCCTTGAGGCCTGAACGGATACCCGGAGTTCGGCTCCGAACGACAAGCACAGGACAAGTGAAAGATGACCAACGATACCATCGGGATCGACATATCGAAAGACCATCTCGACGCCCACAGGCTGAGCGACGGCGCGAGCCGGCGTTTTGCCAACGACAGCCGCGGCCACAAGGCGTTCATGAGCTGGTTGAGCCCGAGCCGGTTGGACCCGCCCGGCGTACGCATCGTCTATGAGCCGACAGGTCCATATCACCGGGCCTTTGAGCGGAAGCTGGCGGCGGCTGGCCTTGCGCTGGTCAAGGTCAACCCACGCCAAGCCCGGCGCTTCGCCGAGGCCACCGGCAGGATCGCCAAGACCGACCGGCTGGACGCCGCCATGCTGGCGCGCATGGGCGCTCTTCTCGACCTCGAAGCACGACCGGTGCGCAGCCC